>NZ_VHLB01000105.1:0-28549 GCF_006547365.1 Myxococcus sp. AB056
GTCCCGAGCGGCCCCCACCACCCAGCGATGCTCCGCGGGCTCCAGCGCCCCGCGCCCGAGCCCCCTCAACGCATCGCGCCCCAGCAGTCGCCCCAACTCCGCCGCGAGCGCCCGGGCAATCCACGGCACACGAGACGGGCGCGCCCGGAGCCGTTCATCCGCGAAGGCGCCCGTGAGGCTCAAGCGACTCTCCACCACCCAGAGACGGTTGAGCGCCGGCGGCATGCGCGCGGAGACGAATTCACGTGGCGCGCGCAGTCCTCCCGTCAGCGTGGACAGGAAGTCGTCATCCAGGGCCACCACGGCGCGCGCGGAGCCCCAGGCCGGCATCGCGCGCAGCGGCCGGCCCCACGCCAGGCGAGCGCCCTCGTGCGCGTTCCCCGTCTGCGTGGCGCTGAAGGGCACCACCCGGGCCTTCGGGAAGCGAGCCAGGATGCGCTCGAAGGTCCGGGTCCACAGCGGTGACGCGGTGGGCTCCACCAGCAAGCGAAGTCCCGCCCCTCCGTCCTGGCGCGCGGCGCGACGGCGCACCATCTGGAAGACCTGGGACAGGGAGGTGGGCGCGCCACGGTGGCGTACGGCCCGAGCCCGGTGCGGGTCATACAGGCCCAGGAGCGACGCCTGCTCGTGTGCGCCCGCCGCGCCCAGGCTCTCCGGGTGGGACGGATTGCCCTGCACCAGCGTGGGCCGCCCCTCCTGGCTGCGCACCAGGACGCCACGCGCGTAGCCCTCCAACGAAAGCCCCGTGGCGTAGTGGAGCGGGATGCCCGGAGTGACATCCGGCGGGGGCCGCGAGTACGGCAGGACCTTCTCCGGCGGCGCGCGGAAACAGCCCGTCAGGCCCGCGGCGGCGGTGCCGAACGCGGCCAACTCCAGCAACACGCGCCGGGACAGCCCCCGAGGTGGCGCATCGGCATCCAAGGGGAACTCACCCGGCGACGGCGCGGGCGCGGCGCCCTGCCTCGCCTCCAGGCTGCGCCAGGGCTCGGCTCCATCCAGGACGGGGAGCGGATATCGGTCGGTCAGCGGTGGCATGTGGAGCACTCGGTCCGGGGCGAGACATCCAGGGCCCGCATCACCGCCAGGCCCACGTCGCGGGCTGGGCCCCGCGGGCTCCACGTCATGTCCGCGACGTGCTCCGGAGGCCGCAGGTGCGGTGCCGGGTCGCGGTGGCACTCCAGGCACCAGCCCATGGTGAGCGGCGCGACCTGCTCCACCAGCGGCATCTGGTCCACGCGGCCGTGGCAGCTCACGCACCCCACGCCCTTGTGGACGTGGATGGCGTGGTTGAAGAAGACGTACTGCGGCAGCCGGTGGACCCTGTTCCACGGAATGGGCCGGTCCTCGAAGTAGCTCTGGCGCACGGGCGCCAGCAGCGCGCTCTCGTTCCAGATCTGCGCGTGACACCCCATGCACCGGCTGGTGGGGGGAATGCCCGCCGAAGGCCCCTGCCACGCGCCGTCATGGCAGTAGCGGCAGCCAATGCCCTCGTCCGCCGCGTGGTGGCGGTGGTCGAACTGCACCGGCTGCTGCACGGGCTCGAAGGCCCCCGTCCCCAGGGGACTGCGGGCCAGCAGCAGCAACGCCACGGGCGTGGCGACCGGCAGCACGGCCATCAGGCCGAGCACGCCTCGCAGGACTCCATCAGTCGCCGGTGGAAAGAGACCCATACACCGCTCAGGCAGGCACGAAGCCCGCACCTAGCGGAGCGGCGTTTGGGGGCGGTAGCGCGGACCTCGCGGCGTGTCCGTTACTCCAAGCCAGGGAGGGACGCCCGTCGGAGAGCGCACACGCGCGTGCCCTCTGGACGGAGGCAGCTCAGTCCGCCTTCACCGCGTCCTCTTCCAGCGCGATGGCGGGGGACGCCCCGTTGTAGACGGCGGCATCAAGAAGGCCCTCTTCGCGCGCCACCAGCACCGGGACCAGCATCTGGCCCGTGACGTTGGTCATCGTGCGCATCATGTCGAGGACGCGGTCGATGGCGAGCAGGTAGCCCAGCCCCTCCAGTGGCAAGCCCGCGGAGCTGAGCACCACCGTGGCCATGACCACCGCCGTCCCGGGCACGCCTGCGGTACCGAAGCTGCCCAGCACCGACGCCAGCAGGATGATGAAGTACTGCGACGCGGACAGCTCCAGGCTGAAGTACTGCGCGACGAAGAGCGACGCGATGGCCGGGTAGATGGCACCGCACCCATCCATCTTGATGCTGGCCCCCAGCGGCACGGCGAAGGCCGCGTAGTCCTTGTTGACGCCCAGGTTGTTCGTCACGGCGCGCAGGGCCACTGGCATGGACGCGAAGCTCGACGAGCTGACGAAGGCCACCTGCATGCCGGGCGCGGCGCCCCGGAAGAAGCGCAGCGGGTTGAGCCCGTGCGTCATCAGGAGGCCGCCGTACACGAAGACGATGTGCAGCGCGCACGCCACGTACAGCGCCAGCACCAGCTTGCCCAGCGGCAACAGGCGCTCGAAGCCGTAGGTGCCCACCAGTGCGGCGATGAGGCCGAAGGTGCCCAGCGGCGTGAGCTCCAGCACGAAGCGGGTGACCTGAATCATCGCGTCGCTGGCCTCGCGGACCAGCTCGCGCAGCCGGGCCGTCTTCGCGCCGAGCTTCACCAGCGCGAAGCCCAGCAGGCCGGCGAAGAAGATGACCTGGAGGATCTTCCCGTTCGCGAGCGCCGCGAACGGGTTGGTGGGCACCACGTCCAGCAGCACCTGGATGGGGCCGGGCACGTCCCGTGGCTTGTAGGTTTCGGTGGCCATGAGCTGGCCCACGCCCTCCCCCGGACGCAGCAGCGCGGCGACGGCCAGGCCCACCCCCACCGCCAGCGCGGCGGTGACGCCAAACCAGAGGAACGTCTTGCCGCCGAGCACCGCCATGCTCTTCTGCCCGTGAAGCGCCGCCACCGCGTTGATGACCGCGAAGAACACCAGCGGTGTGGCGATCATCTTGATGAGGTTGACGTAGAGCGTGCCCAGCGGCTGGAACCAGGGCCCCGCTGGCTCCCCCACGAGCCACCCGGCCACGGCCCCGAGCACGAACGCCCCCAGGACACGTTGCCAGAAGGGAATGCGGAACCAGGCGGAGACGAGCTTCTTCACGGGGGGAGACCTCTCGACGGCGGGCGGCGGACGATAACCCCGGGCTCCAGACCGCGCAGGGGGAAGCGCAGAATTTGCGCCAGGGGTGCCCTCGCCGGGGATCCGGGTTTTGCAGCGTCCGACCGGCCCCGGCGGGACGCCACAGAGCAACAGGGCCTCCCATTTATTCCCGAGGAGCGGTACACCTGGGCCCCATCATGGCCGAGACCTCTTCGCTCAACATCCCCACTGTCGACCTCGCCGACCTCGCGTCGGATGACTCCGCTCGCGTCGAGCGCGCCGCCGCGGCGATCCGCGAGGCCTTTGGCGTCTTTGGCCTCGTGTACCTGAAGAACCACGGCGTCGACACCCAGGCGCTGAACCGGTTCTACGACGCGTTCGCGGCGTTCATCGCCCGGCCCGCCGAGGAGAAGAAGCCCTACGGCCGCGCGGACATCTGGTACCAGCGCGGCTGGACGCCTCCGAACACCGAGGTCGCGGTCGCCAGCAATGGCCAGCCGGACTTCAAGGAGTGCTATTTCGTCGCGCCCTACCCCAACGACGCGCAGTCCGCGCTCGAGTTCCCGGAGCTGTACCCGGAGAACGTGTGGCCCCACAACGCGCCGCCCTACTTCGAGGACGGCATCATGACGCTAGGCCGCTCCCTCCATGAGGCCGGCCTGAAGCTGCTCCGTGGCTCCGCGGTGGCCCTGGGCCTGCCGGAGACGCTGTTCACCGACCTGTGCGACCGGGCTGCCCACGTCACCCGCGCGCTCCAGTACCTGCCGCTCACCAACGCGCAGGTGAACACGGACATCGTCTGGGGCGAGGAGCACACCGACTTCAACCTGCTCACCCTGCTCCCGGGCGGCCGCTTCCTGGACCCGGACGGCAGCCCCGCGCCCGGCCCCGACAACAAGAGCGGCCTCTACCTCCGCACCCGCGCGACGCCCGATGCGCCCAACGGACTCAAGGTGCGGGGAACCGCGCCCGCGGGCTGCATCGTGGCGCAGGTGGGCCAGCAGTTGGAGATCCTCACGGGTGGCACGTTCCTCGCCACGCCGCACGTCATCACCGCCCCGGGCGTTCCGGGCTGGCAGCGCCAGTCCGCCGCGCACTTCATGCACGTGCACACGAACACCGTGCTCTTCCCGCTGGAGAAGTTCCGCAGCGCGGATGCCGTCCGGAACTACGCGCCGCCCGTGCTCGCGGGGACGTATGACATCAAGACGCTGGTGGACATCGGTCTTGCGCCCGCGAGCGCGCTCGACAAGCTGGGTTACCGGCACTACGACCGGCTGAACCGCCAGCGCGCTGGCGCGTAATCCTGCGGTACCGCTTGAGGCCCCGGAGACAGCCGGGGCCTCGCGTGAAACACAGTCATCAATCACAAACAAACACAGACACACAAAGATAATCCTCACATGTCTGCGTTTTCATCAACCACAATGACAGACTTCGTCATTGGCGAAGCCCCTTATCGTCCGCGCATCACCTGCCGGAGGGTGCCAAAAACCACTGAAAAGAACTTCATGTAGGCATTGCCCTCCCGATGAGGCGCATTTCCTCGCGCGGAGGCAGGCCAGCAGCTCCTGAAAAACCACTGATGACGTGTTCATGTAGGCATTGCGCATCCCGTCCCGCGCCTGGCCGCGCACAAACGAGCCATGCGGGCGGGCGACCGGAATCACGACCCGCGAAAACTGCCTGAAGGTTCGTTCATGTAGGCATGGCACATCCGTGCCCCAGGCTCTTCGGACATCCACCCTGAGGCCGTGCGTCGCCGCCATCCGGGTGTGTCGCCTGAGCGACAGAGGTTCCGTCCCAGCAGCAGAGGCAATGGCGTCCTGGCGGCAGACCAGTCAAGGGTAGCTCGCCCTGCCCCCCGTCGGCGCAACCCGCCTCAGGGTGAGGAGCTCCGCCGCACGATGCACCCCATCATCGACTTCAAGACGCTCTTCGACGTCTCACCCAACCCGTACATGCTGCTCGACCGCGAGCTGCGCTTCGTCGCCGCCAACCCGGCGTACCTGCGCGTCACGGCCAGCAAGCTGGACGAGCTGCTTGGCCGAAGCGTCTTCGAGGCCTTCCCGGACGACCCCTCGGACCCGAACAACGCCAATCTCCGGCAGCTCCGGGAGTCCTTCCTGCGCGTCCTGACAAAGCGGGCGCCGGACATCCTGGCCCTGATTCCCTACCGCGTCCCCGAGTTGACGAATCAGGGCGTCGTCCCGACGTACCGGTACTGGAGCGCCACCCACATCCCCCTGCTCGATGCCTCGGGCGAGGTGGCCTACATCCTCCAGCACACCATGGACGTCACGGAGCTCCAGCGGCTGCAGGAGGCCGTCCAGACCGCGACCGGCTCCACCGGCACCCGCAAGCCTCCACCGTCGCAGTTGGAAGCCGGCGTCTTCCTGCGCGCGCTGCAGGTCCAGGAGGCGAACCAGAACCTGGATCAGGAGCGGCGCCACCTCCGTCGACTGTTCGAGCAGGCGCCGGGCTTCATGTGCTTCCTTCGCGGCCAGGGCCATGTCTTCGAACTGGCGAACACGGCCTACATGCAGCTCGTCGGACACCGGGACATCCTCGGCAAGCACATCCGGGATGCCCTGCCCGAACTGGATGGCCAGGGATACTTCGAGCTGCTGGACCGTGTCTTCACCACGGGTCAGGCCTTCGTCGGCCGGGGCATGAAAGTCTCGCTCCAGCGAACCCCTGATGACACGCTGGCGGAGAGCTACGTCGACCTCGTGTATCAGCCCATCATCGAGCCGGACGGGTCCATCTCCGGCATCTTCGTCCAGGGCCACGACATCACGGAGCAGAGGCGCGCCCAGGACGAGCTGCGCCAGTACAAGGACCACCTGGAGGCGCTCGTCCGGGAGCGCACCCGCGCATTGGAGGAGAGCGAGGCCGAACGGCGTCAAGCAGAGGCCGCCCTCCGGCAGGCCCAGAAGATGGAAGCGGTGGGCAAGCTCACCGGCGGCGTGGCGCACGACTTCAACAACCTGCTCCAGGTCATCAGCGGAAACTTGCAGCTCCTGTTCCGGGATGTGGGCGACAACGCCCAGGCGCAGCGCCGGTTGAGCACGGCGGTGGGCGCGGTGGAGCGCGGCGCCCGGCTCGCGTCCCAGTTGCTGGCCTTCGCACGGCGGCAGCCGCTCAATCCCACGGTCATCAACCTGGGCCGCATGGTCCGCGACATGGATGACCTGCTGCGGCGCGCGCTCGGCGAGGACGTGGCGCTGGAGACCATCATCGGCGGCGGGCTTTGGAACACGTTCGCCGATCCGAACCAGCTCGAAAACGTCATCCTCAACCTGGCCATCAACGCGCGTGACGCGATGGCGAGCGAAGGCAAGCTGACGGTCGAGGCCGGCAACGCGATGCTGGATGACCACTACGCCCAGCTCCACCCGGACGTCGTGCCGGGCCAGCACGTGTTGCTGGCCATCTCCGACACCGGCTGCGGCATGCCGCCCGAGGTGCTGGAGCGCGCCTTCGAGCCGTTCTTCACCACCAAGCCCGAAGGCCGCGGCACGGGCCTGGGGCTCAGCATGGTGTATGGCTTCGTCAAGCAGACGGGCGGCCACGTCAAGATCTACAGCGAGGTCGGCCACGGGACGACCATCAAGATCTACCTCCCCCGTTCGCTCCAGGCGGAGATGCCGCGCGCCGAGGTCACCTCCGAACAGGTCGAGGGCGGCACCGAGACGCTGCTCGTCGTCGAGGACGACGCGGAGGTGCGCGCCACCGCGGTGGAGATACTGACGGAGCTGGGCTACCGCGTGCTCAAGGCCTCTGACGGGCAGAGCGCGCTCGCGGTCATCCAGAGCGGCATCCCCATCGACCTGCTCTTCACCGACGTGGTGATGCCCGGCCCGGTCCGCAGCCCCGAACTGGCGCGGCAGGCCAAGGCCCTCTCCCCGGACCTGGAGGTGCTCTTCACGTCCGGCTACACGGAGAACGCCATTGTCCACGGCGGCCGGCTGGATCCGGGTGTCCAACTGCTGAGCAAGCCCTACCGCCGCGAGGACCTGGCGCGGAAGATCCGCCAGCTCCTGGCCGCCCGGCAGCAACGCATCACCCAGCGCGAAGCCCCCCAGCCGACCCACGGCGCCACCACGTCGGCACCCGCTCGCGTGAAGCGGACCGCGCTGCGCATCCTCCTGGTGGAGGACGACGAGAACATCCTCCTCCCCGCCTGCGAGCTGCTGGAGACGATGGGCCACACCGTGACGGCCGTCACCTGCGCGGAAGAAGCCACGCCCCTCTTGCGCGCACAGGCGTTCGACCTCCTGTTCACCGACGTGAGCCTGCCCGGCAAGTCCGGCATCGAGCTGGCCCACCAGGCTGTCCAGGACGTGCCCGGCCTTCGCGTCATCATCGCGTCCGGCCACGGTACCAACGTGGACACCGGTGGTGCCAAGGGGCCGCTCGCCAGCGCCATCCTCCTGCCCAAGCCCTACGGCCTGTCCCAGATCGAGCAGGCGCTCGCCCAGGCCATGGCCTGAAGGTGAATTCAGGTTCATGCAGTGCGTCATGCAGCCCCCTACGCGGGGCGCTTGCTCCTCGCGCGCCAAAGTCCGTTAATCGGGCGTATGAAATTCCTGAGAGAGCTCCGCTCGGTCCTCAACCTGACCGTGCTGGTGGCCGGGCTCGGCTACTTCGTCGACCTCTTCGACATCACGCTGTTCGGCGTGGTGCGTGTCGCATCGCTCAAGGACATCGGCGTCACCGACCCGGCCGACATCCTCCAGAGCGGCCTGCTCATCTACAACGCGCAGATGGTGGGCATGATGGTGGGCGGCCTGCTGTGGGGCGTGCTCGCCGACAAGCGCGGGCGCCTGTCGGTGATGTTCGGCTCCATCCTGCTCTACTCCTTCGCGAACCTGGCCAACGCCTTCGCCTGGGACGTCACCAGCTACGCCGTGCTCCGCTTCCTCGGAGGCGTGGGGCTCGCGGGTGAGCTGGGCGCGGCCATCACCCTGGTGGCGGAGTCCCTGCCCAAGGAGAAGCGCGGCCTGGGGACCACCATCGTCGCCACGCTGGGCATGCTCGGCATCGTCGCCGCGGCCTTCCTGGGCCAGCACATGCACTGGAAGACGGCCTACCTCACCGGCGGCTTCATGGGCCTCGCGCTGCTCTTCGCGCGCTTCAAGGTGTCGGAGTCGGAGCTGTTCAGCAAGAAGATGGACCCCGCGCGCGCCAACCCGCTGCTGCTCCTCACCGGTGGCCGGTTCCTCAAGTACATCTGCTGCATCCTCATCGGCGTGCCCATCTACTTCACCACGGGCATCCTCTTCACCTTCGCGCCCGAGCTGACGGCCGGCCTCAACGTCCACGGCACCGTGACGGCCGGCAACGCCATCCTCTATGGCTCCATCGGCCTGACGCTGGGTGACTTGCTGGCGGGCGTCTTCAGCCAGTGGCTCAAGAGCCGCAAGCGCGCGGTGGCGATGAACCTCACCGCGGGCTTCGTGCTGATGCTCGTCTACGGCCTCACCCCGGGCCTCACCAGCACCATGGTGTACGGCCTGAGCTTCCTGATTGGCATCACCGTGGGCTACTGGGCCGTGCTGGTGACCATGGCCGCCGAGCAGTTCGGCACCAACATCCGCGGCACCGTGGCCACCACCGTCCCCAACTTCGTGCGTGGCTCGGCGGCGCTCGCGGCCAGCGGCTTCGCCTACCTGAAGGGCGAATTGTCGGTGTCCACCGCGGCGATCATCGTCGGCAGCGTCTGCTTCGGCCTGGCGCTGCTGGCCCTCACCCGACTGGAAGAGACGTTCCACCGGGACCTGGATTACGAGGAGACGGCGAACGGCCCGCAGCCGGCCGCCCAGCCCTCGCAGTCCGGCACCTGACGCACGGCGCGGCGCTCACGCGGCGCCGCGCCCTGAATCGGACGTTCGCCCTGGCAGCCGTTGCTCCGGGGCCCACCGGATGCATACAGCGCGCACATGGAACATGTGTCGCTGCGTCCCATTCAGAAGGTCCTCTGCGCCAACCGCGGTGAGATTGCCATTCGCGTCTTCCGCGCGTGCAACGAGCTGGGCATCCGCACCGTCGCCATCTACAGCGACGAAGACCGTACCCACGAGCACCGCCACAAGGCCGACGAGGCGTACCTCGTGGGCCGGGGCAAGCGGCCCGTGGAGGCGTACCTGGGCATCGACGAAATCCTCGACGTGGCCGTGAAGGCCGGCGTGGACGCCATCCACCCCGGCTACGGCTTCCTGTCGGAGAACGCCGCCTTCGCCGAGGCGTGTGAGCGGCGCGGCATCCGCTTCATCGGCCCGCGCTCGGACGTGGTCCGCACCATGGGCGACAAGGTCGCCGCCAAGCACCTGGCCGAAGCGTGCGGTGTCCCGGTGGTTCCCGGCATCACCCTGGAGGGCGACGACGCGCACGTGCTGGAGCAGGCCCGTGCCTTCTTCGCGAAGCAGGGTGGCCCCATCCTGGTGAAGGCGGCCCATGGCGGCGGCGGCCGAGGCATGCGCGTGGTGCGCGAGGCGAAGGCGCTGGAGGATGCGCTGGCCTCCGCGCGTTCAGAGGCGAAGAGCGCCTTCGGTTCGTCGTCGGTGTTCCTGGAGCGCTTCCTGGAGCACGTGCGCCACATCGAGGTACAGCTTCTGGGAGATTTGCACGGCAACATCGTCCACCTGCACGAACGGGACTGCTCCGTGCAGCGGCGCCACCAGAAGGTCATTGAGATTGCCCCCGCGCCCAACCTGGCCCCGGCGGTGAAGGAGGCCATCTGCGACGCGGCGGTGCGGCTGGCGCGCAAGGCCGGCTACACCAGCGCTGGCACCGCCGAGTTCCTGGTGGCGGGCGACGCCTTCTACTTCATCGAGTGCAATGCCCGCCTCCAGGTGGAGCACACCGTCACCGAGCAGGTGACGGGCGTGGACCTGGTGCAGAGCCAGCTTCGCATCGCGGAGGGCTACCGGCTGGACGCGCCGGAGGTGGGCATCTCCCGGCAGGAGGACGTGGTGCCCCGGGGCTACGCGGTGCAGCTGCGCGTCACCACCGAAGACCCCGCCAACCAGTTCATGCCCGACGCGGGCGTCATCACCGCCTGGCGCGCGGCCACGGGCTTCGGCATCCGGCTGGACGGCTCCAACGGCTACACCAACGCCGTCATCTCCCCCTACTACGACTCCATGCTGGTGAAGGTCATCGCCTACGCGCCCACGTTCCAGGGCGCGGTGATGAAGGGCCAGCGCGCGCTGCGCGAGTTCCGCATCCGCGGCGTGAAGACGAACCTGCCCTTCCTGGAGAACGTGCTCGCCCATCCCGCCTTCCAACAGGGAGAGACGTACACGCGCTTCATCGACGAGACGCCGGAGCTGTTCCAGTTGGAGCCCCGCAGGGACAGGGCCACCAAGCTGCTCCAGTACCTGGGCGACGTCATCGTCAACGGGCACCCCACCATCAAGAAGGACCAGCGGCTCAAGCCCACGCAGTTCCTGGAGCCGCGGCTGCCAGTGACGCCTTCGGGCCCGGTGCCTCGGGGCACCGCGCACATCCTGGCGGAGAAGGGCCCGCGCGGGCTGGCGGACTGGGTGCTGGCCCAGAAGCGCGTGCTGCTGACGGACACCACCATGCGGGATGCGCACCAGTCCCTGCTGGCCACGCGCATGCGCACGCGGGACATCCTCCGCGTGGCCCCGTCCACCGCGCACCTGGCCTCCGAGCTGTTCAGCCTGGAGAGCTGGGGCGGCGCCACCTTCGACACCACCTACCGCTTCCTCAACGAGGACCCGTGGGCCCGCCTGCGCGCGCTCAAGGCCGCCGCGCCCAACCTGCTCCAGCAGATGCTCCTGCGCGGGGCCAACGCCGTGGGCTACACCAGCTACCCGGACAACGTGGTGGAGGCCTTCATCGACGAGGCGGCCGAGGCGGGCGTGGACGTGTTCCGCATCTTCGACAGCCTCAATGACCTGGGCAGCATGGAGGTCTCCATCCGCCGCGTGCTGACGACGGGCAAGGTGGCGGAGGTGGCCATCTGCTACACGGGCGACGTCGCCAACCCCAAGCGCACGAAGTACACGCTGGACTACTACGCGGACCTCGCGAAGCGGATTGAAGACTCCGGCGCGCACTTCCTCTGCATCAAGGACATGGCGGGCCTCTTGCGCCCGCGCGCGGCGGCCATGCTGGTGCAGCGCCTGCGCGAGGTGACGCGCTTGCCCATCCACCTGCACATGCACGACACGTCCGGCAATGGCATCGCCAGCTACCTGGAAGCCATCGAGCAGGGCGTGCACGTGGTGGACGTGGCGCTGGGCAGCATGGCGGGCCTGACGAGCCAGCCCAGCCTCAACGCGCTGGTCAGCGCCCTGCGCGGTCACCCCCGTGAGACGGGCCTGGCCAACGCGCGCCTTCAGCCGCTGGCCAACTACTGGGAGGACGTGCGCGAGTACTACGCCCCCTTCGAGGCCGGCCTCAAGAGCACCACCAGCGAGGTGTACTACCACGAGATTCCGGGCGGCCAGTACTCCAACCTCCGGCCGCAGGTGGCGGAGCTGGGCCTGCTGGGCCGGTGGAACGACGTGAAGGACGCCTTCGCGCTCGTGAACGTCCTGGTGGGCGACATCCCGAAGGTGACGCCGTCGTCGAAGATGGTCGGTGACTTCGCCATCTTCCTGCTCAAGAACGACCTCACGGTGCGCGCTTCCACGCTGGCGGAGGCGGCCGCGCTCACGCGCCAGAGGCTGATTGAACAGGCGCCGCGCCTGGACTTCCCCACCAGCGTGGTGGGCTACTTCCGGGGTGAGCTGGGCCAGCCGCCCAACGGCTTCCCCGAGGACCTGCGCGCCGCCGTGCTCAAGGGCCTGCCCCGCGTGGAGGGACGGCCCTCCGCCAGCCTGCCGCCGCTGGACCTGGACGCGCTCCAACGGGAGCTCTCCACGAAGACAGGACATGCGCTCACCCGCGTGGACGCCATCTCCAGCGCGCTCTATCCCCGCGTCATGGCCGGCTACCTGGAAGACCTGGGGCGCTACGAGGACGTGTCCATCCTCGACACCCCGAACTACTTCTACGGCATGGAGGTGGGACAGGAAGTCTGGGTGGACCTGGAGCCAGGCAAGACGCTGGTCATCAGCCTGTCCGCAGTGGGCGAGCCAGACGAGGAAGGCGTGCGCACCGTCTACTTCGCCCTCAACGGCCACACCCGCACCGTGCACGTAAGGGACCGCAGCCGCGCCGCCACCGTGGAGGCGCGGCGTCAGGCGGACCGCGCCAATCCCAGCCACGTCGCGGCGAGCATGCCGGGCACCGTCATCGCCCTGCATGCCAAGTCGGGAGACGCCGTGGAGGCGGGCGCGCCCCTCGTCACCCTTGAGGCGATGAAGATGGAGACGGTGGTGCGGGCCCCGCGCGCCGGCACCGTGGCGGAGGTCGTCCCCGCGCTCAAGGCCTCCGTCCAGGGTGGAGACCTGCTGGCGGTGCTCCAGTGACCGAGGGCCCGGCCCCTCAGAAAGTCACCGTCATCACCAGCGTGTCCGCGTAGGCCCCCGCGGGGATGGCCTGCCCGGCCGGGATGCGCCCGAAGATGGGCACCGTCACCTCCACGCCGAACAGGGGGATGACGGGCCCATAGCGCCCCGTGCCCGACGTGCCGTTGCCCCAGACGATGAGGCGCGTCGCGTCCACGTAGAGGTTGTATTCCAAGCGCTGGGCGCCCGGCCCCGCCATGCTGCGCGCCAGGGGGGTGCCGGAGCCACCGGCGCTGAAGTCGATGGTGATCGGGGTGACCTGCCCTTCACACCGGTAGGTGATGCTCCCGGCGGAGTCCCGGGGCAACAGGTCGGTGGTGAGGTAGGTGCCGAAGCTCACCCCCATCGTGCTGCGTATCTGGCAGACGGCCCCCGCCAGTCCTGGCAGCAGCCCGCATACGCCCGCCACCGCGAACGCGGCCGCCCTATTTCGCCTCGTCATGGACACACCTCACCGTTCCCAGGTCAATGACCTTGCCCTCGAGGGATGGAACTTCCAGCGAGGTCGCGCAACGGCCCTTGGGGTAGACGACTGTCGCCGGCAGACGCCCTTCGGGCAGGCCCACCAGTTCGAACTCACCATTCCACCCGATGGGTGAACTCCACTTCTCTCCGTCCTTCTCGACGCGAAGCTCACCGTAGGACAGCCAGCGCGTGTCCTCCGCCGAGTCGATGGTCACCTTGCCCCGGTAGGCGCGGACCGTCTGCGTCTTGAAGTCCAGCACCACGCCGCCTCGCTGGTACGTGGCCACCACCTGCTCCGTGGAGGGGATGTAGACGTCCAGCGGCACCTGATGCTCCGCCAGCGAGAGCCGGTTGGCGTTGTAGGCCTGGAGCCGCGTCACCACCAGCTCGCCGCTGGAGTCCGTGCGCCCGATTTCGTGGTTGTTGAGCCGCACGCCCACGCCCTCCACGCCCTTCACGCGAACCAGCGCGTAGCCCTGGTCCACCGCGCGCGTGGGATGCACGCGTCCGCCAATCAGCACCAGGCCGCCGGCGACCTCGGCCATGCCCGCCATCCGTCCTTCGAACCACTCCGCGCCCGCGCTGACGCGGCCCACGTTGGAGTCGAAGTCGGCGCGCGCCATCGCCTGGTCCACCGCCCCCACCCGGCCCTGCACCTGGTAGCCCAGGCCGCCCTCCATGGGCACCGAGCGCGCGATGTCCACCGACGTGGTCCCTTCCCCGCGCAGCGCCTGGGAGTGCCCCACCGTGCCCGTGGTGCGGGAATCGAAGATGGCGTTCAGGTACACCATCCCCTCGATGGCGGAGCCGCCTCGCTCGGAGTTGCTGCGGTTGGCGGAGAAGGACAACGTCGACCAGTCCGTCAGGCGCGCGGAGGTGGTGGCGCCCAGCCACGTCGTCCACCCGTCCCGCTGGTAGCGTGACAGCATCGCCTGCCCGCCCACGCTGACACTCTCCCCCAGCGCCAGGAACAGCGAGCCGCCCGTCTCCACGGTGGGGTGGTCGTCATCCAGCTTGAGGCTGGTGTGTGTGTAGGACTCGTTCATGCCCCGGCCGAAGACGGAGCCACCCACCCAGCGGCGCTGGAGCGCGTACACGATGCCCGCCGCCAGCCCCGTCCGCCGCTCACTGCGGCTGATGGCCTGCGACAGCTCCAATTCGCCGAAAGGCAGTTGGATGAGCTGCATGGCGCCGGTGCTGACGACGTTGGGCGCCAGCTCCAGCCGCACGCCCGGCGTCAGCCACGATGTGAGGCCCATGCGGAAGTTGCCCAGGAGCATGGGCCGGCCGAAGGCGAAGTTGTAGAGATTGACGGACTCCCGCTCGATGCCCGCGGAGAGCCGGTAGTCGACCACGCCCGGAGAGAGCTGCTGCCCGCTGAGATAGTAGGACGTGTTCACCTCGCTCGCCCGGCCGAACGCGTCCCGGATGACGTAGCGCGTGTTGCCCTCGCCCCGGGGCACCGTGAGGTTCTCCAGCCGGAAGGGACCGGGCGGGAGCTCGGTGCGCTTCACCAGGTGGTTGTTGACGTAGACCTCCAACGTGGACGGCGTGGTGACGTCGCCCGCGAAGTCCTGCATCGGGTTGCGCACGAAGTACGGATTCAGCTCGAAGGTGCGCATGAGGTGGAAGCCGGCCACCACCGCGCCTCCGCCCAGCACGCCGCCAAATCCCGTGGACTCACCCGCGATGGCGCGCACCATGTGCTTGGGGAAGTCCAACGACAACTGCGTGAGCCCCCGCAGGGGCACGGAGCCGGGCCGCCATCTCGCCTGCGTCGTCAACAGGCCCCGCCCCACCGACGCGCCGGCCTCTCCAAAGAAGGTCAGCGAGGTGTTGCGGGCGTGGGCCGCGTAGTTGATGAAGCCGCTGGGACTGCCGCGGACGGAGTAATCCGACGGCGCCTGCGGCCCGAGGTTGATGCGCGTCTGTCCGAAGACGGACGCGGGCAGCTCGCACGACAGGCTGACGGTCCGCTCGTTCAGGGAGCAGCGCCCTTCAGGCTCCAGGGACCGCGCGGAGATGTATGTCTTTCCTTCGATGACCTCCTGGCGGCCCCCGAGCGCCACCAGGTCCACGCCATGGGCCTCGAGCGTGGCCGCGGGGAGCAGCACGTCACTGCCCCGCAGCATGGGAAAGGTGGCGCCGCGGGGGACGCCGTTCAGGGTGAAGTCCGCGACGATGGGCATCGGCGGCGCGGAGGGGCTGTCGGCCACGGGAACTTGCGCGGCCGCCGACAAGGCCCCCAACGACAAGGATAACGCCAGCACCGTGCATGAGGGCGCGCGGGTGACTGCAAGCCGGGAGGGGGCCATGGTGCGTCGGTCAGCGAGCGCAGGGAGCGGGAGATTCCACGGGAGAGGTCTGACGGAGCACGCCCTGGTCGGTCTCCATCTCCACTTCCACCGTGCGGACCTTGCGGCAGGCCTTGCCAGCAATCTCCATGGCATACACCTGCGCGTCGCCTGCCAGGACGTACCAGCCGGGCTCCTCTTTCTCGACCAGCCGCTTGCCCTTGGCGTCGAGCCCCCGGACCCGAAGGTTCCGGATGAAGAAGTTCACCGTGCCCGGGTTCTGCACCCGGACATGGAACTTCGACTCGCGCAGCACGGCCTCCGCGATCTGGCCTTGAATGGTCTTCTTCTTGGGGGCGACAAAGACAGGCACTGAGACGCGGGTGAGGACATTCAACCCAGTTGACTGGGTGGACGGTTGCAGCGGGGGAAGCTCCTCCACGATGATTCGGAAGGAGCGTTCGGTATCCTGTGGAGCCGAGGAGCTCCCCACCCGGATGGGGCGGGACTCCCCGGGCTCCAACGTCAACATGGACGGGAAGAAGAACAAGTCCTGAGTCGGCGCGAGCGACATGCGCCCTTCTTCGTCCTGAACCCAGGAATAGACAGAGGCTTGGAAGCGTGTGGTTTCGCTGCTCTTGTTCCTCACGTTCATCACCACGCCACGGGCGCTTGAATCCAATTCAAGCCGAACCGGACTGACATCGAGCTCAGCCGCGCTCGCGGTCCCCATGGCAATCCATCCCAAGGCAGCCGAACACATCAGGCCGCCAGTCCAAGACAGAAGACGGTTACGCATGTGTTATCGCCCCGAATCAGAAGGTGATGGTGGCGACGACGGTGTCGTTGTACGTGCCGGAGGGAACGTTCTGGCCGCGCGGAACCGTGCCGTAGACCAGCACGGGGACGGGCAGGCCCGTGCCCAGGAACGGGAGGCCCGTGCCAGCGGTGTTACCCCACACGATGAGGCGGGTGACGTCCTGGTACAGGCTGTACGCGAGGTAGTCCGCCGACGCCGTGTTGCGCATCCGGCGCAGCGGGGCCGCGTCCGTCGAGCCCGCGGCCGGGTGCAGGCCCTGGCCCAGGGTGATGACCGCGGTGCCGAGCAGGGTGCACTGCACGCTCAGCGCGCCCGTGCCGAACAGGTCGATGCCCAGCGCGGAGTTGACGATGATGGGGTCGTACGTGCCGAAGTTCAGCGTGCCGCCGCCGCCGCCGGCGCCAATGGAGCAGGAGCCACCGACGTTGGCGGTGACGTTCAGGTTGGCGGTGGAGGTGGCGGCCTCAGCGGGCGAGAAGGCGACGAGGGACGCGGCGGCGGTGACAGCGGCAACGGCAGTCTTGATTGCGTTCATTTGAGTTGCGTGCTCCATCGAGCGGCCGGTTGATTCCGGCTGCGTCAGGGCATTGCAACCCGCTCGCCGCCCGCTGAGCGGTCCGGCGGACCCCTCCCTTCAGCGCATGTCGCACCAATGCCTCGCGTGCGCTTCCAGGCAATACGTGGAAATTGTTTCTTGTTTGTTTTTACAGCGAAACGCACACATGTCCCTGGAGGGAGCCCTCCAGGGAGGGACGGACAGGCTTCGCGGCCCGCGCCAGGTCCTTGGCATGTGGCATCGTGTGACAGGATGTACCCAGGGGGCGTCAGTTCATTGCCCACGCTGGGCAAGACTCTACCCACCCCTGGAACGAAAAGCGCGAGGGTGTCCGGCGGCGTCTACCCGGTGACACGCGCGTTCCCCAGCCGAACGGAACTGAACTGCCCAGCACGTCCGTCCTTGCTACCCACTTCTGGCGAAGCGCCGGACGCGCTCAGTCCACCTTCGCCACGCGGCGGCGGTCTCCGAGGAACTCCTCCACGCCCTGGGCAATCGCCTTGGCGACCTCGGTCTGGTAGGCATTGGACTTGAGACGTGCCTCTTCGTCTGGATTGGAGAGGAACGACGTCTCCACCAGGATGGCCGGCATCTTCACGCCCAACAACACATAGAAGAGCGCTTCCTTGTGGCCCAGGTCACGGATGCCCTTGTACTTGCGGGAGAGGCCCCCCACGAGGCTGCGCTGCACCTGGGTGGCGAGCCGCGTCGACTCCTCGGTGTTCGCCTTGGTGGCCAGATCGGCCAGGATGAACTGGAGGTCGCTGATGCCCTTCTCCGAGGACGCGTTCTCCCGCGCGGCCAGGCGGATGGAGTAGCGGTCCGCCGACGTGTTGAGGGTGTACGTCTCGATGCCGCGCAGCGTGCGCTTCTCCGCGGCGTTGCAGTGGACGGAGATGAACAGGTCACCGTGCTCGGCGTTGGCGTACTTGGCGCGGTCCTCCAGGCGGATGAACCGGTCATCGTCGCGGGTGAGCACCACCTCCAGGCCCTTCTCGCGCAGCTCCTCCGCCAGCTTGAGGGAGATGGACAGCGCCACGTCCTTCTCGCGCGTCCCCCCCTTGCCGATGGCGCCCGTGTCGTGACCGCCGTGGCCGGGGTCGATGACCACGCGCCGCACCTTCAGGCCGAGCTGCTCCGCCAGCGTCAGCTCCATGCTGCGCGACTGCTTGGCCACGGCCTTCAGCCGGGCCTGCGCCACCTTGTCGTCCACCGGACGGGTGATGGGACGCGGCGGCTCGGCCGCGGGCGGCTCGGTGCGGGAAGTCTTCGATGCAATGGCGGCGGCGACGGCCGCGTCCAGGCTGCCTTCGCGCGCGTCCGCCTTCGCGGGCGCGCTCGGCTCCTTCTGGGGAATGGTGGGCGACGGCTCGCGCGCCATCTTCTCGATGGCGGCCACCAGGGTGGCTGCAGGGCGCTCCGCGGGGGCCGAGGCCTCCACGGCCGGAGCCTGCTGCGCGTCGGCCGAGGCAACGGCCTTTCCAGGGCCGGACGTGTCGCTGGACGCATCCACCGAGGCAACGGCCTTGGCGGGACCGGACGCATCGCCCTTGCCCGCCCCCGGCGCGTCGTTGGACGTGGAGGTCTTCCCGGCGGAGGACGAATCGGCCGAGGCGACGGCCTTGGCCGGCGCGGCACCCTTGCCCGCAACGGACGAATCAGCGGACGCGCCGCCCTTGCCGGAGGCGCCCGGCTTGCCCGGCGGGGGCGCATCGTTCTTGGCCACCGCGGGGGCGGCCTTGCGCGGGGGCGGCGGCGGGGCCTTGGGCGACGGCAGCGAGGCCAGCAGCTCCCGCATCTCCCGAGCCCGGTCACCCTTCCCGTTGACGGCCAGCGTCTCCGTCAGGACCTTGCGCGCGGACTCGGGCTGGTCCAGCCGGTGGACGTGAATCTTCGCGAGCGCCAGCGCACCGTCATCCGACAGCCGGTGCTTCGGGTAGCCCTCCAGCAGCTTGGTGTAGTCGGTGATGGAGGCCTTGAGGTCGTCCTCCACGAAGGAGATGCGGCTCAACTCCTGGAGCATCTCCGCCGCCGTGAACAGGGCATCCGGCGCGCGGTCCGACTTCGGGAAGCGCGCGGCCACGGACTCGAAGCGCGCCACCACGTTCAGCCAGTGATGGCGCAGCTTGCGCCGGGCCGCGTCGTCCTTCAGCGCGTAGTAGACCTTGCGAGCACCCTGGTAGGCCTCCTCGGCCTCGTCTCGCTTGGCGGCCCCCACCGCGCTCGGGACGAGCAGCAGCAGCACGGGCAGCACGATGACGAGGCGCGAGTGCATGGGGTTCCTCCGGGTGGGCGCGAGCTACAGGCGTGTGTCACACAGCCCCACCTCCCCGGCAAATTTTCGGCCCCCACCATCTGTCTCAGCGCAGCCACCCCAGCACACCCGCGAGGTCCTGGTCGATGACGCGCGCCCACCCAGGCTGCCGGGGCACCACCGCCGCCAGGACCTTCTCCCCGTTGCGCACGGGCGCCCGCCCCGGCCGGACCCGGGCGCGAACCGCGTGCTTCACATCCTGGCGGAAATAGTGGGCCGGAAAGGACACCTCGCCCCGGGCCTCTGGCAGGGGCCCGTCCGGCGTCAGCCACACCAGCGCGCCCAACCGCAGCGGTTCCACCTCTGAGCGCCACAGGCGCCGCATCTCCCACGCGAAGTACCCCACGGCCACCAGCACGCCCAGGCCGATGCCCCAGGGGAGTAGCCCCACGCGCATCGCCCGGGAGCGGGCGAAGCCGGCCTCGCGCGGCCGATCCGGCATGGCGGGGTCCACCAGCAGTGTCACCCGAGCGCCCCGCCCCAGGCCCTCGGCGTACTCCGCGAACGTCCGGACGCCGGACACGGAGTGCTCCGCCTCCGCGAAGGTGTAGAGCACCTCCAGGGCGGCTTCCGCGCCATCCCGGGCGTCCAGGGGTGGAAGACGGGAGGCCACCACCAGCCCCTCCACTTCCTCCGCCCGCGCGGCGAAACCCTGCTCTTCGACGAAGTAGCGTCCTGCCCAGCCGGCGCCGGTGCCCAGCAACGCCACGGCCACCAGTCCCAGGAGGACGCCTCGCACCACGCGCCCCACGGCGCCGGGCACCTGCGTCAGTCGGACCTGCCGGGGAGCATGCGGAATGGCCAGCTGCATATGGCCGCGCAGCCTACCCCAAGCGCGGCGGACGGACGCACCCGCCGCCTCACGGCGCTTCCGGCAGCCGCACCCAGACGCCCCGGAAGCGCTTGCGCGACGGGTCCTTCAGCCGCTTGCACTCGACGCCGTCCACGGGCGCGGCGCCGTCGTCGCTGAGCAGCAGGATTTCCTCGGCGTCCTCCGGCGTGAAGAAGGCCTCCGGGTTCAGGCCCGCCAGGTCCACCGATTCCACGGCGACCGGGGCATCCTCACCGCCGTGCCAGGTGAACAGCCGGGAGGTGCCCTCTCCCGCCGTGCCACCGCTGATGATGACGTAGCGGCCGCGCCACCAGGACAGCGAACGGATGCCCAGCCCGCCCAGGTCCAGTTGCACGGGCTCGCCCAGTTGGGCCCGTGCGCCCTCTTCCACCAACGCAACCGGATTGAGCAGCGGCACCAGCAGCGCCTTCCCGTCGGGCACGGGGCTGCGGAAGCCCACGAGGATGGTGCGCCCATCCGCCATGGCCGTCATGCCCTCGATGTTGAGCCCTCCCGGAGCCTTGGGCGCCTTCGTCTCGGCCCCGTCCAGCCCGAAGCGCGCCAGTTGGGGCGCCGCGAGCATGTCATCCAGGAGTTGCGTGTACGGCCGCCCCACCAGCCGGGGCCCCGCGTCCGTCTCCTCGGTGGCGAAGAAGCGCAGCCGGCTGGGCGCCTTCTTCCCGGAGCTGCTCCGGCCGTGGGACGTCAGCCAGAAGGACAGCGAGCCCAGCCCGGTGGCCGCCTCGATGTCCGCCTCCGGGGGCTTCTTCTTCGCCGCGGGCAGCTCCAGGTCCGGAGACAGGTCCACGCTCTGCACGGGAGGACCGCCCCGGCGCGCGTCGTAGACACGGAGGATGTTGTCCTCATCGTCGCCCACGACGAACAGGCTGCCGCCGAGCGCCACCGCGCCGGAGGCGTCACACATGCCCTCGAAGCGCAGCACCTCGCGGCCATCCATGGACGCGGCGGTGACGGCGCCGGGCCGCTCCCCCACGCCATGAGCCGAACACCCCCAGACCAGGACTCCCATGCAGACAGGCAGCAGCCTCATGGCCCCACTCTTGGCCACGCTCAGCGCATGTGGGGAGTGGCGCGGCGCTGACTGTGCGCTGTGCGACACCGGGACTGTGAGGCCGACACGAAACCCGTGCCGGCCCCAGAGGTGATGTGTTGCCAGCACTGCCCTGGGCCTTCACTTCTTGGGAGGGTTGTTTCCGCGACCTCCGCCAGAGGGGTTTCCGGTCGTGCTGGGAGCATTGGCCGGCCTGCCATGACCGCCGCCGCCGCCTCCTCCGCCACCCTTGCCCGAACCACTGCCCCCCTGCCCTCCGCCATTGCCCTTGCCACCACCGGAACCCTGACCGCCGCTTCCGTTGCCTTTGCCCATCATGCCTCCTTGGTGAGGAAACACGCGGACGAGACACCATCCACTGACATGGAGGAAAGGAGCCGCCCGTTCCGACGTGCAATTGCAGACATCGGGCGCACCAAGTCAGACGGAGCTTGCGCTGCCGCGGCTCAACGCAGGAAGCGCGTGAGCACCGCCAGGTCGTCGGCTCCGGGCCCGTGAGCGCGACCTGACAGATGTGGGCGTTCTGCGCCGGGAACACGTGACGCAACCAAACGGAGGGACTGAGATGCTCCGCCCTACCGACGAGCCCCGTGAAGGAGGAGCACCCATGAAGAGTGAGCGCCAGAAGATGCTGGATGGGGAGCTTTACGACCCGTTTGACGCGGAACTGGTGGCGGCCCGCATTCGCGCGCGGGACCTCTGCCAATCGCTCAATGCCACCCGAGAGGGCGAGCAGGAGGAGCGGCGGCGCATCCTCCAAGCGCTGGTCGGCGCAGGCGGCGAAACGGTGTGGATGCAGCCACCCTTCTTCTGCGACTACGGCTCGAATATCGAACTGGGGGAGCGCGTATTCTTCAACTTCAACTGCGTCGTGCTGGACGTGTGCAAGGTGCACATCGGCGACTACACGCTCTTCGGGCCTGGCGTGCAGATCTACACGCCCATGCACCCGCTCAACGCGGAGCTGCGGCGGAAGGAGGAGTACGGCAAGCCCGTCACCATCGGCTCGGATGTCTGGGTGGGAGGCGGGGCGATCATCCTGCCGGGCGTTCGAATCGGCTCGCGCGCAGTCATTGGTGCCGGCAGCATCGTGACGAGGGACGTTCCTGACGGCGTGTTCGCCGCCGGGAACCCCTGCCGTGTCGTCCGCGAGATCACGGAGTAGCGATTGCGTCACGAGGCACGCTCGCGGGACGGGTTTTCGCCAGGGGCGCCGTGAGCTTAATGCCGGAGGAATGAGCTTCTGGATAGTCGTTGCGGCGGTGCTCACCGGGTTGCTGGCCACCGTGCCACCGTGGTGGTTCGCGCGCCGGCGTCCTGGCTACAGCCACCTGAGGAACACCATCAGCGAGCTCGGGGAGACTGGGGCCCCCGATGCGCTCCGAGTGGCCTGGCTCGCCTTCGCGCCCCTGGGCCTCGCGGTCTGGGGGTTCGTGGCGCTCCTCGGAGGGCGGCTACCGGAGGACGCTGCGACGGGGCTCATCCTCCTATCGTTGCTGGGCGTGAGCTACGTCGGCGCCGCGGTGTTCCCATGTGACGCGGGAGCGCCGTTCTGGGGGACCTGGCGGAACCAGGCTCACAACCTCGTCGCCGCCATCGGCTACTTCGGCGCGGGCGCTGGTTTGATCGAGCTTGGGCGCACCTTCGAGGACACGGCGATGCTGTCCGGTCTTGCGATGCTCACTGCCGCGCTGGGCAAGGGAGTCCTCGCCGGAATCTTCGTGCTGTCCTTCGAATCGCCCGTGCGAGGATTCGTTCAGCGCCTCATCGAGGCGACGGTTTTCGGCTGGATGCTCCTGGTGGGCGTGTGGCTGGTGGTGGGGGCCTGAGCCAATCCCTGCACCGTCAGGGCTTTGGCTTTGCAAACACCAGAGGCACGAAGAGGGCCACGCAGCCCTCTCCGTGCAGCCAAGCTCGAGGCGCGCCATGAGGCGAGGTGAACCGAGGGCAGGGGCACACCTCGGCAGCTCGCTGTTCGGAAATGTCGGGAGATTTCGCGGCGCAAAACCCCCGACATTTCCGAACAGCGGGCTACGGGAGTGACTCCGGCGCCTCCCCCGGCGCTAGGGATCTCCGGAGGGCGCGGTCCGTTCAGCATGAAATCCACCACGGAGGTGATGGCATCCGCGCGCGCCGTGCGCTTACGAGGTGCCCTCGCGCGCATGCACGCCTACGCGAACCGCGAATCCATCCCAGGTCGCCAGTGGGTTCGGGTTCGCTGGAATCACAAGCGGCGATCGACAGCAACAAAGGGGCGCCAAGACGAACGCCTCCCACAGGAGTCCCCTGTGGGAGGCGTCTGGACTGGGCGCTTGAGCGCCAATCAGTGCTGGCTGCCGGTGGGCCGTCCGTTGAGGTACGTCTGGATCACCTGAATCTGGCTGATCTTCGTCGGGTCGCCCCCCTTGGCCGGGTCGAAATCGAGCGGGTTGGCGCTCAGCACGACGAAGTCAGCCACCTTGTCGCGCTCGATGCTGCCAATCAGCTTGTCGAGCTCGTGGTGACGGGCCGGCACGATGGTAATCGCGCGCAGCGCCTCCTCGACGGTCGCCGCATGCTGGGCCCCGAGCACATACGTCTTGGTGAAGTCCGGATAGGACCAGGTGCGCCGCGTCACGGCCTGCTCCACGAACCAGAGGGGACGCGTCGGGGTCACCATGGAATCACTGTGGAGCGAGAACGGAATTTCATTCTCACGGTCATAGGCGATGGGGTCGATCTCGCTCGCGGCCTCCTTCCCCAGCATCTCCACGAAGGCATCACCCCAATACGCCACGTGACCAATCAGGTGCGTCACCTGGACGTCGAGCGCCGACACCGGCTTCCCATCCATGACACCCGCTCCCTTGCGCAGGTCACCAATGCGCTTGGACAGCGTCGGCTGGCCCACTGTGTTGTGGATGAGGAGCACGCGGTGGGGGTTCTCCTTCGCCTGCTGGAGCCGCGACAACGCATCCAGCGCCCACGTGTTCGCGCCATTGCCGTTGGCGTGGAGATTGAACCGCCACGTCCCCTGATTCCAGAGCGGGCTCAACTGGTCGACAATGGCCTGCGCGCTGTCGTAATCCGCCCGGCCCTCGCCTGCACCGGAGCAGTGCCCATCCTCCAGGTACTGATACGGCGAATCCAGCTTCGCGGTACATCCCTGCGTGGAGCCGTCCACCCAGATCTTGATGCCACCGGCGCCCAGCCACTTCGGCAACGCACAGTCATTCCCAGGCTTCGGCTCACACGCGGGCGCCGTCGGCTGGAGGTCCGCTCCCGTCGCAGCGTCCGCGACCACGACCCCCGTGATGCGGAAGGGGAACCCGGGCAACTCGGTGAACCGCTTCACGGCGTTGATCTGCGACACGCTCTGGAGCCCACCATCCGCGATGGTGGTGACACCTGCATTGCGCAGCGCCATGATGGCGCGATCAATCTCCGCGCCGCCCTGCTCCGCGAGCTTGACCGGGTCGGAGTGCATCAGGGCCATGGGGAGGTTCTGCTGCATCGCCTTCATGAACGGCCCGAAAGCGGACGACTCCCGAAGCAGGCCCGTGAAATTGCCATCCGCATCCATGACCCATTCGCCACCGCCCTTTCCAACGGCGTCAGGCGGCTTGCAGCCCTTGACGACTCCGTTCGGACAGACGGCCTCGAAGGCCTTCTGGTTCACGTAGGCCAGGTGGCCCGACTGGTCCACGATGAGCACCGGCCGTTCCTTGGTCACGCACGCTTCGAGGTAGAACTTCGGCTTCGTCATGAAGCTCGCAGGGCCGCCCTTTCCGCAGCCCGTTGTGTTGTCGAACGTCTGCCTCGACGGATCCAGGTTCATCCCCAGGACGAAGACGTCGCTCCCGATGGCACTCGCGTCCTCCACCTTCATCGAGGAGAGCGCGCTCAGAATGTCGCTGCGGGACCTGCAGTCCGCGGACGGGTCCACCCTGTACGGGGGAGGCAGGCAGGGCGCCAGGTCATGCGTGCCCAACACACTCTGAAGGAGCGTCGGCAGGAAGTGCATGTGCGGATCGAAGAAGCCCGGCATCAAGACCTGCCCGGGCGCGAGCTGGACGGTTTGCACCGAGGTGTCCAGGCCCTTCTGCACCTCGTGCGCGGTGCCAACCTTCAGGATCTGGCCTCGTTCATCCACCAGGACGGCTTCGGCAATGGTCCCCTTGTCATCCATGGTGAGCACCTTCCCGAGGAACAGGGTGGCGCCAGGCCTTGCGGGGCCGCGCTCGACGGGCGCCGCGCAAGACGACAGGAGGGCGAGTGCAGCCACGAGCTTGGAGCCACGGGGGAATGCACGGGGAGGACATGAGGCATCTCGACGCAGAGGTCCAGACATAGGACTCCTTTTAAATGAGGTGAGACACCATACACGGAAGCCCAATCAATTCCATACACCCCCAGGGGACAAAGACAGACACGTCAAGACGTCGTCCGACGCGTCAACAGGGGTCACTGACACGTCAGACGTGGCCCGTCCCCAGGGAGCATCCGCCGTGAGGCCGTGAACTGACACGGCAGGCTGTCCGTTGACACGTCAGCGCCGGTCCGACGCGTCAGCGCGAGTCGCGTCCTGCAACCGCTTGGTCCGCCAAATGGTGATACACGGTAGTAGACGCGAGCATCGAGTCCCTGCCGTGAGCCCCATCCACCCCACCCGAGCCGTATCAACGGGCTCCGAGGCGGGCGGTGACGGTGCCCTCGGGACACGACCGGATACGCGGGTGCGGTGAGGCCCTGCGCCCGAGCGAGGGCCTCACCGAGGAACAACACAGGCGTCCCAGGCGGGCGCGCCCTACTCCAGCTCGCGCTGGAGCTTCGCCAGCAGGTTGAGCGCGTCCAGGGGCGTCATCCGGTCGATGGTCGCCCCCTTCAACGCGTCCAGCGCCTTCTGCTGCGCGGGCGTCACCCCTGTGCCGCCCTGCGCCGGCTCCATGCCGAACAGTCCAAGCTGCCCGGTCGAAGCCCCACGCCGGCCGCCCTGGGGCTGCCGCACGGCCACCCGGGGCCGGCCCGCGTCATCCAGCTCCCCGGACTCCAGGTTCTGGAGCAGCTCACGCGCGCGCCCCACGACCTCCGGAGGCAGGCCCGCCAGCTTCGCCACCTCGATGCCATAGGAGCGGCTGGCCCCGCCCGGCACCAGCTTGCGCAGGAAGATGACCTTGCCGCTCTGCTCCTTCACGGCGACGCACAGGTTCTTCACCCGAGGCCGCTCGCGGGCCAGGTCCACCAGCTCGTGGTAGTGCGTCGCGAACAGCGCGCGCGCCCCCACCTTGTCGTGCAGGTGCTCCGCCACCGCCCAGGCGATGGAGAGCCCGTCGAAGGTGGACGTGCCACGGCCAATCTCATCCAGGATGATGAGGCTCTTGTTCGTGGCGTGATGGAGGATGTGGCTGGTCTCCGTCATCTCCACCATGAAGGTGGACTGACCGCGCGCCAGGTTGTCCGCCGCGCCCACGCGCGTGAAGATGCGATCGCACAGGCCGATGCGCGCCGCCTTCGCCGGAACGAACGAGCCCGCCTGCGCCATCAGCGCCGTCAGCGCCACCTGCCGCATCACCGTGCTCTTGCCGGCCATGTTCGGACCGGTAATCACCATCAGCTGCGCGTCCTCCGCCGGGTCCAGGCGGACGTCGTTGGGAACGAACGAATCCCCCGCCCCCAGCATGCGCTCCACCACCGGGTGCCGCCCCGCGGTGATGCTGAGCGCCACGGACGCGTCCACCTCCGGCCGCGTGTAGCCGTACTCCGCCGCGCACCGCGCGAAGGACAGCAGCGCGTCCCCGGTGGCCACCGCCTCCGCGGCGGACCGGATGCGCGGCGCCGCCGACACCACCTGCGCGCGCAGCTCCTCGAAGAGCTGAATCTCCAGCGCGCACCGCCGCTCCTCGGCGGTGAGCACCTGCTCCTCGTACTCCTTCAGCTCCGGGGTGACGAAGCGCTCGGAGTTCACCGTGGTCTGCTTGCGGATGTAGTCCTTGGGCACCCGGTCGAGGTTCGACTTCGTCACCTCCAGGTAGTAGCCGAAGACCTTGTTGTAGCGGACCTTCAGCGAGGAGATGCCGGTGCGCTCCTTCTCCCGCTGCTCGATCTGGAGCAGCAGGTCCTTTCCGGACGTGGACAGTGCCACCAGCTTGTCCAGCTCCGCATGGAAGCCGGCGCGAATCATGCCGCCGTCCTTCAGCGTCACCGGCGGCTCCTCCGCCACGGCGCGCGACAGCAGCTCGGCCAGCTCCGGCAGCGCGGACAGGGGCCCCGTCAGGGACTTGAGCAGCGGGGACTCACACCGCGCCAGCACCGACACCACCCGGGGAAGCTGCGCCAGCGACAAGCCCAGCGCGCGCAAGTCCCGTGCATTGCCCGCGCCCAGCGACAGCCGGCCGCACAACCGCTCCAGGTCTCCCACTTCCTTGAGGATGCCGGCCAGCTCCTCGCGCCACACGCTGCGCCCGGACAGCTCCTCCACCGCGTCCAGCCGCGCGTGGATTTCCGGCAGGGAGCCCAGCGGAGACGCCAGCCACCGCGCCAGCTTGCGCGCACCCAGGCTCGTCACCGTCTTGTCCAACACGCCCAGCAGCGAGCCCTTGCGCCCACCGTCTCGCAGCGAGCGCAGCACCTCCAGGTTGGCCCGGGAGGACTCATCCATCAGGAGGTTGCCGCCGCGCTCCTGCCGGCTCAGCCGGTCCACGTGCGCCGCCGCCGTCTTCTGCGTGTCCTTCAGGTAGCGCAGCGCGGCGCCCGCGGCGCCCGCGGCCAGGGGCGCGTCGTCCAGTCCGAAAGCGGACAGCGACTGCACCGCGAAGTGGCTGCGCAGGTAGCCCGCCGCCCGCGTGGGGTCGAACGACGCGGCCTCGCCCTCCGCCACCGCCGGCGTGCGCACCAGCCGGGCGAGCAGTTGCGCCACCTCCGGCGCGTCCCGCTTCCCGTCCGGCACCAGCAGCTCACGGGGCTCCACGCGCGACAGCGACTCCGCCAGCTCCGCGATGCCCGGGGCCTCCAGGGCCATGAACTCGCCGGTGGACGCCTCCAGCAGCGCCGCGCCCCAGCCCTTGTCGTTCCAGGACACGGCGGCCAGGAAGTTGCTGGCCTGCGGCTCCAGCACCTCTTCATCCAGCACCATGCCCGGGGTAATCACCCGCGTGACTTCCCGGCGGACGATGCCCGGCCCGTTGCCCGGCTCCTCCACCTGTTCGCAGATGGCGACCTTCAGGCCTTCCGACACGAGCCGGCCGATGTAGCGCCGCGCGGCATGGTAGGGCACCCCGCACATGGGCACCTTGTCCGGGCCCTTGGACCTCGCGGTGAGCGTGATCTGGAGGATCTCCGAGGCCTTCACCGCGTCCTCGAAGAACATCTCGTAGAAGTCACCCAACCGGAAGAACAGCAGCGAGTCCGGGTGGAGCGCCTTCACCTCCATGTACTGGCGCATCATGGGGGTCAGGGAGGCAATCTCCCGGGCGCCCGCACCCTCGTTCACCGGCCCCACCTCGGGCGTCATGTCCCCGGGGAGCTCCACCGCTGCGGTCCTGCCTGCCTTCGCCTGCTGCGTCACGGCCATCCCTGCCCTTCTCTCATGGCCCCACCCCCGGATCAACGAACCGGCGCCCTACCCGCCGAG
>NZ_VHLB01000106.1:0-28004 GCF_006547365.1 Myxococcus sp. AB056
GGGACGGGCGGGACGCAATACAAGGTGTTCATCAACGAGTACCTGCCGCAGTCGCACAACAAGCCGGGCACCACGACGCCGGATTATGACCAGCAGTTCGTCGAGCTGGTGAACACGGGCACCACGGCGGTGGACCTGGGTGGCTGGAAGATTCACGACGCCAGCTCCTACGCGGGCGAAGACGACACGCGGCACGTATTCCCGGCGGGGACGATGATTCAACCGGGCAAGTCGTACGTCGTGTACTCGGGCCCGACGGCGGTGCCCGCGGGCGTGACGAACGCCACGGCGGCCTCGGGAGGCGGGCTGTACTTCAACCGGGGCGTCAACACGGGCAGCAGCGGAGACACCGTGTTCCTGGTGCGGCCGGATAACAGTGTGCAGGACAGCGCGGGTTATCAGGACACAGAGGTGGGCATCTCCTACAACCGGAGCCCGGACGGGAGCTCTACGGGAACTTGGGTGCCGCATACGCAGCTGTCAGCCGGTGTTGAGGCTTCGCCTGGGCGGCGGGTGAACGGCACGGCGTTCTGACTCACAGTTCGGATGAATCTGTTGGCGATCGCGGGCTGAACCCGCTTGAGTCGACTGAGGCTGGCAAGGAGCAGCGGAGCGAGGGGGAGAAACTCTTTTGCATGATGGTATAGGTGGTCGATTGCGCGAGCGCTGCCACGCGGCGCTGGTAACGACACGGAGTTAGGAGGCAAGGCTGATCGTGCCGCGTACTTCTTCGGCTGAATGTCCACCTGGACCTGTCACATAAAGAGAACCTTCAGGTCGCTCAGAGACGCCTCCACGATACTCCTTCCCGGTCGAAATACCTGATACGTGAAGGCAGTGGCGGACTGCTTCAGCAAGCCCAGTTCCTCCGGGTCGGCCTGGAACTCGACGCGCGGTTGCCGTGACGGCTGGGACAGCATGGGGTGAACCTGGACCTCCACCTCCTCATTCACATGGGTCATGCTCTTCGACACCGACACGTTGTCGATGCGCGGCAGGCACTGGGACACGTTCTTCTTGACGTGCCGCTCCATGAAGCCATCGAGGGACCTAGGCTCCACCGAGATGCCGCTGGTATCCCGCAGCTCCACGAACACGTTGTGGAAGCCCCAGAACACCGTCTGTAGCGGCGTGCCGGGCATCTGCACGGAGAACTGCCCCAGCCAGGCCGGTCCCCGGACATAGGGAATCTTCGCCGTGGAGGTAGTGGACACGCCCGACAGCAAGCGCTTCCGCGCGACTTGAGCGCCGCGGCTGGAGACGTGGACCTTGAGGATGAAGGTAGCCGTGCCCCGGCGGAAGCTTCACTTGCGCATGATTAGGTCGCCGACTAGGCCATAAACATCCTCCCAGAAGGCGTCTCTGCCCGCCGCCTGCGTGGGGAGGAACTCCGTCACG
Source organism: Myxococcus sp. AB056 (assembly GCF_006547365.1). Classification (NCBI taxonomy): domain Bacteria; kingdom Pseudomonadati; phylum Myxococcota; class Myxococcia; order Myxococcales; family Myxococcaceae; genus Myxococcus; species Myxococcus sp. AB056. Next base: position 1,399 of record NZ_VHLB01000106.1, read on the forward strand.
CCGGCCAGTCTGCCACCACTTCAACATCCGGGTCCGGGCTGAAGACTACCTGCTCGTAATCGATCCGGTCATTGAACTCCCTCAACTTCTGCGGATTGACCAGCAACATGGGTTCTCCCCAGGCAGCGGAAAGACGACGATGTCGCTGGCCGTCCCGGGCGCTCTCCAATCATGGGATAAAGGGCCGGGTCAGAATCGATGCTGCTGTCGATGTATTTCTGGAACGCCTCCGTCCCGACTGGCGGCCCTGCGCACGCATCCAGGAGCTTGCTGCTCATGCCGACGAACGCATGGTCCCCGAACGGAGCTACCGCGCCTGATTCATCTGACTGAGTAATGCTAGCACCCGATTTCCCGACTCCCCTTAGGTCGGGAATGGAAACAGTTTCCATTTTGGCGGATACCAGTGCGGAGTGGCTCCTAGGCGAGATTCATATCGTTGTTTTATGCGCGTACGCCCTCCTGCAGGGGTAGCCTCTGGATGTACCACTCGAGAGTACTTGTCGACTTCGCAAAATAAATTTTGACAATCAATAGGCTGAAGGGCCCTACCCCAGAGCGTTCGAAAATCAAGCCCAAGTCGCAAAAACTCCTGCTCGGCCATCACTGTCACCGCATAAATGACCTCATCCTCTCTCATCCCCCCCGTATCACTAAAGCATTTACCAATCCCACTGCGTGCACCAGGCCCCGCAACTACGAACTCGGACTCATCAAAACACATCAACTCGCTATAATTCAAGTCAATCGCAAACTGAAACGCCAGGAAATCCCCCAGCGATGGATACGCTCGAAGAACCTGAAAAACCTCTCGCAGCGAACGGGCAGATACGACTTTACGAGGAGCATGGTCCGCCATCATCCGGCGCAATAACTCCAGATGATTAGAGTGCTTGCGAACTGAGCCTAAAAGCGGCGATGGCATAATGTATGCCGCAGAGTACAGGCGGACTCCACTCTGGATGGCTGCACTAAGCACCGCGTCGGCTCGGCTGAAATCGAAGGACTTCCATGAGAGTTCGCCTAGGCGAGCCTCAAGTAGCTCCCAAGTCTCAATTCGATTAAAAAGCTTGAAGAGCAAGGTCCTGAAGAAGATCTCTTCTTCCTCCTGAGGGCCATCGTAAATAACTCTCCTGATCAAGTATTGGCTCACTCGATCCGAGGCACGGTAAACGTTGGTGAATCGGAATGAGCGCAGGACAGGGTCGTCGGTCCAGGGAGGGGGGGAGCCTGAGAGCCTCCGGAAGAATACCTCTTGACGCTCCGCTGCAAAACGCCAGTAAGTGTCGAAAATGGGCGTGGCGCGGAGCACCTTCCCATCCGGCAGATGGATGTCGCGACTAACGCTGGAACTCTGCGCAGAAGAGAAGAGCTTAACCTGCAGGGGGGGGCCTCGCATGGGGGGCCTATCTTAGCCGCTCCACGATGAGTTGGCGCGCAATCAAATGAAGTGTCACGCGTCCTCCCTTCAATGCCCGAAGTTGACGAAAAGCACGAAACCCTTCGAGAATGGCCTCTTCCCACTGCCACACGGGGACGTGAGCCACCTCGTATCCCTTCGTAAACTCCTGGATGCTCTTCAACAGGTCATAGTCCACCTGTTCGATGTTCTCGAAATACCCCACCTGCTTCGCGCGGCTAAAGGCGATGGCTGAGATTGCCTCCTCAATGATCTCGGCCCTAGCACCGTCCTGATTCTCATCGGTGAAGCGGTCGCTTTTGCGCTTGGAACGAAGCAAGGAGCGAAGCACGGGGGACCATCCCAAATAGACCGCATAGGCAAAATGAAAGATATCGTGATAGCGATAACCATCAGGGTCAGCGATATTATCCGAGATGCGGTCCCCAATGTTGATCCCATTGTATCGCAGCAGAATCTGAGGACTTTCCGGCGTGCCGCGCTCTATAAAGTCGACCGTAAAGAGGCGGGGGAGCCACTCCTCTTCAGGACATCCTTCATCGAAGAGCGCATGCGGTTTTTTCTCGCTCTCTGTCGGCCAGCGGCTGGCAATTTTTCTGCGGTTTCGTTTGGAAGCCTCTTCCAACTCAACACAAGCGACGGCAGCGACAACACGCAGATGCTGCCAAATATCCTGTAGCGCAGTGCGTAGACCGTCGGGGTTGGAGCGCTGAATGGCCTCTAACACACGCCCCGCTGCAGCTCCCATCGCAAGGAGCGACGCCGAACTTTCCCCCTCGTAAATGGGCGCACCCAGTGGAAGAGTTGGGAGTAAGCCAGGGGTACCGACATATGCGAGGCGCACGAAATACCACAACGTGTCGCCGAGCTCGTCCAGCAACCGCTCTGCATAATGCGGATAGGCGGGACCTTCACGCTTGCTCTTCTTGAACTCAGCCAAGGCGCCACCAACCTCGCCCAGCAATCCGGCCGCTAGTAGCTCCTTATGGTCGGACCTACGAGTCAAGGTGTCGGTCTTCTCAGCGGCAACTGCAAACTCCAGGAGCCAGCTCATGCCCGCCTCCGAGTGCTATTCCCAATTCTAGCCAACTCCGCCCCGAACTCCATCGGCTCTCCCTCCAGGTCCTTCCTCCCCAGAGAGCTGACCCATGCGACAACGGCATCGGCAAATCCAGGCACATACTTAACCAGATGGCCTCTTCCGCCGCGAATGATCGTTTCTCCTTTGCCCATTCGAAACCGCTCGGGGATTTCGATGGCACTTCCTCCGAAGTAGACGAACCAGTCCCCAATCAGCACACGATCAACCCTGGTGTCCTTCTTCAGGTTCGTCCAATTAAACTGCCCATTCCTGTGACTATGATGAGACATTTCCTGACACCACTTCCCATCAGCAGAGCTATGGTAGATATTGTCACCGAACGCCTGCTTAAGACTACTTCGTAGGTTTGGCCGCTTTAGAAGAAAGCGCTCATCATTCCAGTACGCATTAAACGTCAACGTCTCGCCGACTCGCATGGCATAGACGAGGTGGTTGCCAAGCCCGTAGCCGGCCGCGCCCGTTCCGACCACCCAGTCTCCGACCTGCGCACATTTTCTGATCCACGGCTTGCAGGTAGCGAGGGTGCTGTAGCCGAAGAAAGGGTTCGGGGCGAACCCATAGTCGCGAGCAACCACATAGGAGTAAAGCCTCATTCAGGCACCGGCTCCCCGCAGGTAAAACGCTCGATGTCCCGCTCTTGAACTGGCGTCTTCCCATCAGGCTCAAACCAAGTATTAAGCCCCCCATCCAGGGCATCCAGCACGCGCTCGGAGGGCCAACTCACAAGCGCGGCCCCGTACTTTTGAAAGCCTGCGGGCAGGTCTGCCTCTTGTCCTCCACACACATACACACCCACGATGCGCTTCCGCCCCCTCTCTGCGTATTCAATTTCACTATCAATCCCTGCCCGGACTCGCGCGCCAGGAGAAATTAGGACGACCAGCGTTCCAGCCCAATCGATGCTAGAGCGCGAGGACAATTCGTTAGCGCCGGGCTCGACCACAGCGCCGCTTAGACTGGCCCCATCAAATGGCAAGGTCCGAACAACAAACCCCCGCGTCTCGAGATGCGCTGCCAGTTCGTGAAGCACCGCGTCATCACGGCAGGCATGACAAAAGACGAGGTTCTTGGCCCCTTCGCTCATCGCAACCCATCCTGTAGTTGGAGGTAGGCGCACCCATTTGCGTCCTGACCCGCTCAACTGCTATTGCTCCAAGCCGGACGCTTTTTGCCGTCGCGGCAAAAAAAAGTTCGTCCGGAGCATGGGAGGGGGGAGTGGTGAGTGCCAACCCTGCATTCTTCAAGAAGATCGAAGCCGAACTACCCGCTATCTATGAGCGGGTGGCTGCACGTGCGATTCAGATTGTGAGCCGTAAGCGATGGAGCCGACCAGGCATCATGCCCGAGGGGCAAGAAGCAGAAGATTTAGTCCAGGAAGCCCTACGCCGCCTACTTGACGACTCCCGCGCTTGGGACCCAGAGAAGGTCAGCCTTGAGGACTTTCTAGTCGGCAGTGTACGCAGCATTGCCAGTAGCGCAGTAAAGGGTCTTGCAAACCGCGTCAGAGCCATTGAGAACGATGGTGCGCGCGAGATTCGAGAAACGAGGGACGCCAACTTTCAATCACCGTCTCCAGAGCAACAGCTTGAAGAACTGCAGCGATATAAACTTCTTGCAGAGGCAGTGCTCAACGCCGTCTCCGGAGATCATGACGTGGAAGTGATAGTTGCTGCAGTTTTGGAAGGCTGTGTGAAGCGGGCGGAACTGATCAAGGAAACCGGCCTGGATTCTAGACAGTTCGATAACGCCATCAAGCGACTTCACAGGCGACTGGACGACGTCGCAGCCAAGCTAAAGGTGGCATCATGATCAATTCAACAAGAGTCCCCAATGAAGACAAAGAACTTATTGATTGCCTGGACGAACTTGGCGACTCTGTCGCGCTAGATGACACAGAGGCCAAACGGCTCACACGAGAAGCCGGGGTTGATACTGCTCGAGCGCTTCGCAACGCGCTGGCACTTGTCGAAGCAGCTAAAAGCCGTGCATTACAGGATGCTCTGCGCCTAGCAAAGTTCGAGCGAGCATCCATCCTAAGGCAACTCGAAAGAGAGCGCCCCAAAAGAACAAGAGACGAGCATATTGCATTTATTCGCACAACTGGCCAATCCCTCCCCCCAGCAAGCCGCCCTCAAGCCTTTCATCGGAGCTTTGAATCAGCCACCGACGAAGACATCGAGTCTCTGGCTGCAGAGATCGAAGTATTGCTGACCTTAAAAAATGACAAGTAGGAACATACTCGAAGCCGATCTAGCTCGGGGCGAACATTCTGCGCGCAAGGCACTTTCCGAACTTGGTGTGCCGCACCCAGCAGGCTACGACCTTGCAGATTTACTATGGGTGCTACGCCGCATTGTCGTCCGCGATGTTGCGCTTGTGGGTTGCGTTGGCCGAACAACGCGTGTTGCTGGGGGAGCCATCATATCTGTGAGCAGTAGCGTAGATTACAATCCAAGGCGGCGATTCATCATTGCTCATGAATTTGGTCATCACGAAATCCATGGCATGAACCACAACCAGATCGAACTCTGCGACTCAAAGCAGACATCCGACGACGCTCACCTGAGAGAAATCTACGCGCCCTCAACTGAGCGCGAGGCGAATTCATTTGCGTCCGAATTTTTGATGCCCAAGGCGGTCTGGGAGAAGCGCTGCGATGTTCGAAAGCCCTCTATCGAAATCATCAAATCCCTCCAACGGGAGTTTGCCGTGAGCTTCATTGCCGCAAGCATTAGATTCGCAAGGCTCACACCTGAAAGATGCGCAGTCGTACTCTCGCAAAACGGGAGAGTGGCATGGACTGTGTCTGGGCGCGAATTTGGACACCACATTCGCAGTGGTCGTCCACTGTCAAAGTACACCATCGCCAGCGATTACTTTTCAGGCAAACGCCCCACAGACGTCGCAGAGCCAGTTCCTGCAACTGCTTGGCTCGACGGATTTCGCATCTCAAATGAGTACGATCTAATCGAACACTGCCAAGTCATTCCTGCACTTCGCGCGACGCTCTCTCTTCTCTGGATCCCGCCCAGCGCTGAGTACTAGGGGCTGTCCCTGATTAGCGCAGCCAAAGAAGCATGGATGCGATGTGCAGGACGGCGAGGTAGCTGGGCCCCGTCTTGTCATAGCGGGTGGCGACAGCCCGAAAGCGCTTGAGGTCATGGAAGAAGCACTCCACCCGGTAGCGCAGCTGGTACAGGTTGCGGTCTAACGGCAGCGCTCGCTTGCGGCTCGGGCTTGAATGGATGACAGGCTACATCCTGAGTTTCCGGACGTTGGCGCGGATGCGGTCGGCGTCATGGCCCGTATCCGCGATGAAAGCGTCGCCCTCGGAGTGCACCAGAAGTTCTTCGGCCATTGTGGACTCGTGCTGCTGGCCGAGCGTCAGCGCGACGTGGAGCGGCTTACCTCCCGTCGTTGTGACAGCGTGAACTTTCGTTGAAAAGCCTCCTCGAGAACGCCCAAAGCATTGCTTCGGATCCCCCTTTTCCGCCCGCGGCGTCCTGATGCGCCCGGATGACCGATGCGTCAGCCAGGGAGCCGAGCTCATCAGATGGCTTCCCAGCGCCCAGTCTTCGCCCAGCGATGGAACCGCTTGTAAACCGTCTTCCAGTGGCCGAACCGCTCGGGCAAGTCCCGCCATTGCCCCCCGGTATTCACGCGCCAAACCACGGCGTTGATAAAGTCACGGTCCCCTCGCTTCGAGCGAGGGCCGCACCTGGAGCCCAGCAGGGGCTCGATGCGGCTCCACTCGGTATCGCTCAGTTCATGTCGGCGCACAGCCCGCGTTGATCATACTTGACGCCAGCCAGCAATTCCGATTGGGACCCAGCCCCGATGGGCAGAATGACCGACCCGCAAGGTCGATTTGCGAACGCGAGCTCGGAGACAGCCCCTAGCCCCAACAACAGCCGGGGCTGGACTGGTCGCTAGTGAGGGCAGTTCCCGATTCAAGAGACATGACTCAGCAATCCGCCTCTGGCATAGGGAAACACCCTTTACGCGCATAGCGCCAGTTAAGAGGCGACTACTTCCATGGAGTTCATGCACTTTTCTTTGGTTCTCTCGGAGAAGTTATACAGACACAAATCCTCGCCATTGAGGCAAACACCTCCAGAGAATGGCGGTGCAGCACCGACTCTTTGACTGTCGGGGTGGGCCGCGTGACTCGTAGTGTTCAGCGGATGTCATCTGTATTTCACATCTGGTGAGCATAGGCACACTGCCCCACCTGCAACGCGCTCAGTATCCCAGTGCCTGGAAGCTACGCCCGACGCTCATCGGGCATCGCCTTCGAACAGAATACAGCTCAATTGAAGCTATACGTGCGACGCATCTCTTGCTCGCATCTGTGATTCCTCCGTCTCCCGTTCGCGAAACGGCTGGCGGAGCACCTGATATCCCATCACTATCGTTCCTAGTTAGCCAGACTCTCCGGGCGTGCGCTGCTTGTGAGATGACTCGACCGATTTGCGAGAGTCTACGTCACCGAACCATCAAGGTGAGGAGGCCAGAGACAAGACGTACGATGGCTGACCAAGCAGTTCCAGTTCGTTTGAGTCGCGGTGAACCGGCGCGACTGAATCGGGCAATGGATGAGATTCAGCCGAAGCCTTCGGGTGAAGGGACGCCCAGTCGGGTACCCGACGAGCAATTACCCCGGGTAGAGGCCGTGGTGGATACACACGCTGACGCCGGACTCACCGAGGTGGCCTTCATCGGGGTCGCGGTAACCGGTGCGGAAGCCCATTCGTTGGTATGGAGTGGAACACCCGACAGCAAACCCAGCAGCAAAGGCGGCTCCCACAATTCTTTCGCTGTTCTGCATGGCCAAACAGACTCATGCACGACAGCGATGGCGTCAATCAGGACGGCCTACTCCTGCAGGGTGAGGGACGGCGTTGCGAATACGTCAGCAATGGACTCCTGCGCGCGTCGACTGTCCTCGCATCTTGGTCCGCAACAAGCCCTGCCGAGATACACACCATCCGATGAAGGAATCCATTCCATGTCGAAGACACCCACGCTGTACCGCCCAGTCGGCCTCAAGGAGGCGGAGCTCATCCTCGACAGTGGCTGCTCGGCGTTCCCGCCCCGACTCCCGGACCAACCCATCTTCTACCCGGTGATGAACGCCGAGTACGCACGGCAGATTGCCCGGGACTGGAATACGCCGGACGCGGGCTCTGGGCACGCGGGCTTCGTCACGGCCTTCGACGTGGGGGCGGACTACGCATCACGCTTCCCCGTGCGGATCGTGGGCAACAGTCGCCACCAGGAGCTGTGGGTTCCCGCCGAGGAACTGGCCACCTTCAATCAGCACATTCAAGGCCCCGTGCGCTTCACGGAGGCCAGGTACGGCCCCGGCTACCTCGGTCCGGACACCACGCTCGGTCCTCTTGAGCGCCAGCTCCTGGCCCTGCTTGAGCAGAGCAGCGACGCCCTGCCATTGATTCAGGCCAACACCGCCGCCTGTCTCTTCAACTCTGCCTGGTGGTCCACCGCCCCGGCGGCAGCCCAGGGGCTGAACCCATCCGACCATCTTCGGCTGCTCGACCGCCTCCGCCACACCTGGGTAACCCTGCACCCCACATGGCCCCTCCCAGTCCCGGGTGGGAATCGTCAAACAGACCCACAATGAAAATGCGCCCCATGCGTTATAGGCGCGACCCATTTTGCGACCCCGTTCCGTATCCCATTTTGAAGGGATGACGGACGGCCGGGCATTGGGCTCGAGCCGGCTCGCGACGAGGGACGGAGTTACCGTGCTGCCTGGAAACGACCGGTCCGTCTTGGAGGCTTTCCGCCGAGGGGAGACGTCCGTCCTCACGCAGGTGTACCGAGCCTATTCGCCGGAGGTGCTCCGCTACCTCTCGCGAAAGTTCGCGGTGGGCACGGATGGGGGGACGCGGAGCGCCGCGTTGTCCGCGCTGGATTTGGACGCCGCCCATCAAGAGACGTTCGTCCGGGCCTTCCGGCCCAACATGCGGCAGGCCTATGACGGGGTTCGCCCCTACCTGGGCTTCCTCCTCACGGTGGCGCGCTCGACGGCCATCGACCTGATGCGCGCGTCGGGACGCGTGTCCCGCGAGGCCGTCCCCATGGACGACGCGCCCGAGCTGCCCCACCTGCCCACCGAGGGTCGGACGCCGGAAGAAGAGGCCCTCAGCACCGAAGTGCGCGACCTGGTCCGCGCCTTCCTCGACACACTCACGGACGAAGGCCGCGCCCTGGCGCAACTGCGTTTCGTGGAAGGACTTTCGCAGGAATCCGCCGCTCAGCAGCTCCAGCTCACCCGAGGCGAAATCCGGGTGCGCGAGCGGCGGATGCGGACGCAGTTCACCGAGCATTTGAAGGATTCGGGCTGGCTGGACGCATCGGCCGAGCCCGGGCGGATGGAGCTGGGTGTCCTCCTGGCCTCGCTCGCCTTGTGCGCAATAGGGAGCATGCCCTCATGAGGTGGTACGAGAGACATATCGACGCCAGCCTGACCCGGTGGTCGCTGGGAGACCTGTCCTCCCACCAGTCCGCTCGCCTGCTGCGCCACGCCCACGCCTGCCAGCGCTGCGGCACCCGCTACGAGCGCTGGGCCCAGGCCCACCGCGCCCTGGAGGGCAATGACATCCACGTCCCCTCCTCCGTGGAGCTCCAAGCATTGTCAGACGGAGGCCTGGAGGCCGCCCTCGCCGCGGCCGCGCCGCAACAGGCTCCGTCCCGGTGGCCCTCCCTGGCCCTGCTCGGCGGCGCGCTGGCCGCTGTCTTCCTCGCGGTGGTGCTCATCCCCACCGCCACGACGACGCCCGGCGAGTTCGTCGCCCGCGGCGAAGGCACCGCGCCGCCCGGCGTCGCCCTGCGAATCTTCTGCGCCACCCCGGGCCAGGCCCTGCGCGAGCTGCACGCCGGAGATGCCTGCCGCGCCGGTGCCATGCTGGCCTTCGCCGCCGGTGGCCATGCGCCTTTCACCCACGTCGCGGTTCAGGTCCGCGGCGCCAAGAAAGCGGAGGTGACGGCCGGTCCCTTCGCCCTGTCCGGAGGCCTGGACAAGGAAGCCCCCCTCGAGCTGACCGTGCCCATGCCAGAGACGGCGGGCACCGTCGAAGTCGTCGCTGTCTTCGCAGGCAGCCCGGCCGAGTCCCTGTCGACCCTGCGCGGTGAACAGACAGAGGGCACGGTGGTGCTCAAGCAGTCAGTGAGGGTAGAGGAAGCTCCATGAAAAAGCTGGGAGTGCTCCTCGGCGCCGCGGCACTGCTGCTAGCCCGTGGTGCCTCGGCCGAAGCCGTGGTTCGCCGCGCCCTGGTCATTGCCCATAACGGGAGCGACGACCCGTCGCTCCCGTCGTTGCGTTTCGCGGACGATGACGGCGTGCTGTGGGCGGAGACGCTTCAACGCCTGGGCGTGGAGACCACGCTGCTGGTGGACCCGGACGAGGCGACACGCGCCACGGCCCGGCCGGTGCTCGCGGGCGCCCGGCCCCCAACGCCAGACGAGGTGAAGCGAGAGGTCGCCCGCCTCCGCGCTGCCAACCTGGTGGACCACGAATTGGGACGCCAGACAGACGTGCTGCTCGTCTACGTGGGCCACGGAAATACAGACGAGGCCGGACGCGCGTACTTCACCCTCGCGGGTGGACGTCTGGACAAAGCAAGCCTTTACGCGGACGTGGTGGACCCGCTCGGCGCCAACTACGTCCACCTCATCGTGGACGCGTGCCGCGCGTCTGGCGTCGTGGGCAGCCGCGGCGGTCAGACAGACGCGGCGGTGCTCGCGGAGCTGCGCGGCATGCTGGCCCGTGAGCAGCTCGCCACCCGGCCCACCGTGGGCGCCGTGTTCGCGGAGAGCGACGACGGCGAGACGCACGAGTGGTCTCGCATCCGCGCGGGCGTCTTCAGCCACGTGGCCCGCTCCGGCCTCATGGGCGCGGCGGACATCAACGGCGACGGCAAGGTGGAGTACAGCGAGCTGGGCGCCTTCGTCACCGCGTCGCTCCAGGGCGTGAAGGGCCTCCCTGCGCGCCTGTCGCTCCACGCCTTCGCCCCCACCCGCGAGCCCCGGCGTCCGCTGGTGGGCCCCGCTCCGAAGGGTCCCAGCCTTCCGCTGCCCGCAGGGCTCGAGCACTCGCGAATCTCCGTCGAGGACTCGGACGGACGGCGGCTGGCCGACGTGCGCCGCTCCAAGGACCAGTACGTGCTGCTGCGCCTGCCCGAACGCGACGTGTATTGGATTCGCACGCCCACGCAGGAAGCCCGCATCACCCTGGCCAAGCTGTCCACCAACGGCATCATCGACATGGGCGACCGGGAGCTCCAGGAGCGAGGCCCCGCCGAGGAGGCCCTGCGCAAGGGCTTGTTCGCGGTGCCGCTCGACAAGGATTTCTACGAGCGCTACGTGGCGGTCACCGGGCTCGCGCCCGTGGGCGTATCCCAGGCGTTTCCTCCGAGCGCGGGCGGCACCTTCCCGCGGTTCATGGCGCAGCGGCCCGACACAATGGGGGGTTGGGACCTGGGTTGGACGGGGCAGCAGGCACCGCTCGGATTGAGCACGCTGGCCACCGGCCCCACGGTGACGTGGCGGCGCGAGGCGCCCCTGCCGTCGCTCTACTACGGCGCGCGCGCCTCCTATGGTCTGACGCCCCTGGCCACCGACGACATCCGCACCCACCGGGGTGCGCTCCTGGGCCTCCTGGGCGCACAGGCACCGGCACACCTGCGCGTGCCGCTGTTCCTGGAGGCGGGAGCGGGCTGGGGCTTTCTGGGAATCACTCGCGGACAGGTGCGCATGGGCGACCCCACCGTGCTCTCCACGTACACCGCCGCGGGGGTGATGGGAGCGCTGGCGGGTGTGCGGCTGCGTCTGGCGGCCACGCTCACTTATGACCGCGTCACCCTGGACCAGCGCAATTACTGGGACCGCGCGTTCGGCTTCGAGCTGGCGCTGCGACGCTGAGAGAATTGCTCATGAAACGCATGTGGATGGTGATGCTCGTGCTCGTCACGGGGTGTGACGGCATCGAGTTGGAGCGGCTCGTCCGGCAGCCCCCGCCGCTCACCCGGCTGGAACCCGAGCCCGCGGGCGCCAACTGCGTCCACGGTGGCCATTTCGTCCGCACGGGCCTGGACCTGAACGACAACGGCGTGCTCGACGACGGCGAAGTGACCGTCACCCAATACGCGTGTGTCACCTCCATCCCCGGCGTGCTGATGCGCGTGCAGGACGAGCCCCCCGGTGAGAACTGCACCGAGGGCGGCAGGGTGTACCGCGCGGGCCAGGACTCGAATGACAACGACGAGTTGGAGGACAGCGAGGTCACTCGCGAGGTCTACGGCTGCGCCAGCTCGGAGGCCGTGGTCACCCGCGTACGGCCACGGGAGCCGCTCCTCTTCCCCTGCGGGGAGAACGGCGCCGTGGTGGAGGCGGGACAGGACCAGGATGGCAACGGCGTGCTGGACGACTCCGAGGTCCGGGCGACGTCCAACCTCTGCGTGCTCCCCTCCGAGGTCCGGCTGCGTCAGGCAACGGCACCGGCGGGCACCGCGTGTCCCACGCCCAGCACCCGGGTGGACGTGGGCACCGACACGGACGCGGACGGCCTGTTCGAAGACGAAGAGGTGATGTCATCCATGTTCGTGTGCCAGCCCCTGCACACGCTGGACGGCAATTACCGCGTGCGCAACGCGGTGGACCTCGTGGCGCTGGAGGGCATCTCCCGCGTGCGCGGCAGCCTCTACTTCGACCCCGGGTCCGCCACGGAGGTTCACCTCCCGGACTTGATGATGGTCGAAGGCGCGCTCGAAATCGTCGACACGCCGCTCGAGCGTCTGGAGATGCCCTCGCTGCGCCTCGTGGCCGGCCCGCTCACCGTCGCCAGAAACCCCGCGTTGACCACGCTGACCCTGGGCAGCGGCAGCCGCGCTCCGCTCTGGGTCTGGGGAGATTTCAGCCTGGTGTCCAATCCGTTGCTTCCCACGCTCGTGGGCGTGAGCGCGGTCCTTCCTGGCAGCAACGTCGTCCTGAGAGACAACGATGCCCTCGAAGGAGGTTACTTCACATACGTCTCCGCGCTCCTCGGCAGCATCACCCTGGAAGGCAACGCGAAGCTCTCCACCCTTCCCTTCCGGCACCTCGAATGGCTGGGCGGCTCCCTGAACATCATCGAGAACTCCGCCCTGAGCACCCTGAGCGGAACGGTGCTGAATACGGTCGTGGGAGACCTGGTCATCGAAAACAACGAGGTCCTCTCCGGGTTGTGGGGCATGCCAGCGCTGACGTCCATTGGCGGCGGCCTCCGCGTGCGGGACAACACCAATCTGCGCTCGGTGGAAGGCATGAATGAACTCGCCCAGGTGGGGACGCTCGAGTTCGATCGCAACCCCGCGCTGGAAGCCGCGGGGGCGTTCCCCAAGCTGGAGCGCGTCACCTCCGGCATGCGGTTCAATGCCAACGCCGTGTTGAAGGACCTGTGGGGGCTCCAGAAGGTGCAGAACAGCGGCTTCCTGTTCATCGGCAACAACCCACAGCTCTCCCGGCTGATGGGCTTCGACCGGCTGCTCTCGCTGAAGGTGCTGACCTTGGAGAACAACGCGAGCCTCACCGACCTGTCGGACCTCGTCCTCCTCCAATCGGTGGAGGAGCTGTTTGTGCTCTCCAATGAGAACCTGCTGCGCCTGGACCTGAATGCCCTGGAGAGCGTCACCAGCATCTTCACCGTCACGGAGAACCCCCGGCTCCCCACCTGCCTGGCCGTGTCGCTCGCCGCACGGGTCAACATGGGCGGCGCGCCGGAGATTCGCGGCAACGACAGCTCAACCCCCTGCGATTGAAGGCCTCCCAGCGGCGACGCCCGTCACGAGGAAGAGAGACGCACCCATGCGATGGACCTGGATGGCGGTGGTGCTGCTGGCGGCGGGCTGTGACGGCATCGACTTGCGGAAGCTCGTCACTCAGCACGAGGCACGCACGCGGGTGGACGCCGAGCCGGCCGGAGACCGCTGCCCGCTCGGCGGCAGGGCCTTTCTCGCGGGTCTGGACCTGAACGACAACGGGGTGCTCGACGACACCGAAGTGACGAGCACCGAGTACGTCTGCACCACGCCCACGCCCGGGGTGCTGGTGCACATGCAGGACGTGCCCCCTGGCGAGCAATGCCCTCACGGCGGCCACGTGTCGCGCGCGGGCCAGGACGTGAATGGCAACGATGTCCTGGAAGACGGCGAAGTCACCCGGGAAGTGTACGGCTGCACCGAGCCAGTCTCCCCCCCTGTGATTCACCGAAGCCAGCATCAGCCTCCGTCGGCGACGGTCCCGCCGTGGCTCTGTAGCTGGGGCCGCACCTGGGTAGAGGCCGGCCCTGACGCGAACGGCAATGGCCTCCTCGATGAAGACGAGGTTCGCGCCATGGAGAGCGTCTGCGTGGAGCCGACCCGGCTCATGGTCGTCTACGTGCCCGAGTTCGCCGGAGCGACCTGCCCCCAGGGTGGCACGGGCATCCGGCTGGGCGTGGATTCGAATGACGATGGCACGCTCTTGGGGCCCGAGGTCCACAAGACCGCCTTCGTCTGCGAGGCCCTGCACACGCTCCACGGCGACTACACCGTGCGGACCCCCGCGGACCTCGCCGCGCTCCAGCGCATCTCCCGCATCCAGGGGTCGCTCCTGATCAACGACGCATCCATCACCGAACTGAGCCTGCCGGGGCTCGCGGTGGTGGACCGCACCCTGCGCCTCTGGAACAACCAACTCCTGACCTGGGTGGACCTGCCCGTCCTGCGCTTCGTGGGCGACGACCTCGATGTGACAGCCAACCCCGCGCTGGACAGGCTCCAAGCGGGCGGCGCCGGCCATCAACGGCTGTTCGTGGGCCAGGGCGTCCTCGTGAGCAACAACGACCGGCTGCGCAGCCTGAGCGGGCTCGTGAGCGTGTCGCCTCGGGAGAGCCTGGTGGTGGTGGGCAATGATGTCCTGGCGTTCCAACCCAAAGAGGATTCCGTGCTCGTCAACGTCGACAACCTCATGGGCTCGCTCACCGTCGCCGACAACAACGCGTTGCAAGCGCTTCCCTTCTCGAACCTCTTCCATGTCGGCGGCAACGTCCGCATCTCGGGGAACCCGGCGCTGCGCTCCCTGGAAGGACTCTCCCCGCGGAGCATCGGCGGCGCGCTCGTCATCAGCGAAAACGAGGCCCTGCAGGCGCTCTCCAGCCTCGCGCCGGTCCGTCACCTGTCCGAGCTGCGCGTGACGGGAAACCCCGCCTTGACGACCCTGGAGGGCCTGAGCAGCCTGAGTACACTCGCTTCGCTTCGCGTGTCGGACAACACGAGCCTCGTCCGGCTCGACCTGAGCAACCTGCACCAGGTCAGCCAGGCCTTCGACGTCACGAATAATCTCGAACTCGCCTCATGCCTCGCGACGGCGCTCGCGTCCGCCGTGTACACGGGCGACGCCGGGCAACTCCTCATCAGCGGCAATGACGACACCGCCACCTGCGGCGAGTGACACTCCGAAAGGTGCCTGGCGATGCGATGGACGTGGATGTTGGCGCTGGTCCTGGCCGCCGGGTGTGACGGCATCGACCTGCGCCGGCTCGTCGAGCAGCACGAGGCGCGCACCCGGGTAACCGACGAGCCCTCCGGCCCGAACTGCGAGCACGGCGGGAAGGCCGTGCGCTCGGGGCTGGACTGGGATGATGACGGCGTGCTCGATGACGACGAGGTGACGGGCACCGAGTACATCTGCGCCACGCTCTCACCAGGCGTGCTGGTGCGCACGCGGCAGCTCCCTCCCGGTGAGCCCTGTGCGCTGGGCGGGCAGCTCACCCTGGCGGGGGCGGACCTGGATGGCAACGGCCTCCTTTCGGATGACGAGGTGACGCGCGAGGTCCACGGCTGCATGGAGCCGGCGCCTGTCCTCGCCCGCGTGCGCCCGCTGCTGCCCCAGCCCTTCGTCTGCCGGTACGACAACGCGCTTCTGGAGGCCGGCGCGGACCTCAATGGGAACGGCGTGCTCGATGACAGCGAGCTCCGGGCGGCTGCCCGCTTCTGCGCGGACCCCGCGGCGACGCTGCTGCGCCAGCGGCCAGAGCCTGCGGGCCCGAACTGCACCACTGGAGGCACCCAGGTGGAGACAGGCGTGGACACCAACCTGGACAAGGTGCTCGACGACACCGAGGTTCTCGCGGCTGCCTTCGTGTGCCAGCTGTCGGGGACCCATGACGGGATGTACGTGGTGGAGAACGCGGCCGACCTGGAAGCGTTGAAGTCCCTCTCCATCATTCGCGGTGAGCTCTCCATCGAGCACACGGATGTCACGACGGTGGTGCTCCCCGGCCTCGTATCGGTGGAAGGTCCGCTGTTCATCCACGACAACCCGGCGCTGACGCGAGTGGAGCTGTCTGGGCTTCGCTACGTGGGGGGAGCGTTGAGCATCCGCGGCAGCAACCCGCTCAACGAGGTGCGCGTCGGACCGCAGACGCCGGAGGCGCTTCCAGCCGTTCGCGTCGAAAGCCTGACGCTCTACTCGCTCCCCGCCCTGTCGTCCCTGAGCGGCGTGGCCGCCGTGGCGCCCCACTTCGACCTCACCCTGTGGAACACCGGCGTGCAGTGGAGCCCCGACGCGTTCCCCCACGTCCAGGTGCTGGCGGGCACGCTCACCGTTCACGCGAACGCCGCGTTGGAGAAGCTGCCAGTGTCCCGTCTGACGGAGGTGGGAGGGAGCGTCACTATTTCGGGCAACCCGATGCTTCAATCCCTGGAGGGGCTGGGACCTCTGACGAGGGTCGGCGGCATGCTCGACATCTCCAGCAACAAGGCCCTCACGCACCTCACCGGGCTGGAACACCTGACGGTGGTGAAGGACCGCATCATCGTGATGAACAACGCCCGGCTCCTGGACCTCCGCTTCGATGCCCTCTCCGAAACAGGCGCGCTCGCCGTGGCGGGCAACGCAGCGCTGGAGCAGGTGGGCCCGATGCCGTCGCTGCTCCGGGTGCATGGGGACGTCACCCTGGCGGAGAACCCACGGCTGCTGCGCGCGGCGGACCTGCCAAAGCTCCAGAGCATGGGTGGCGCGTTGTTCGTCAACCTCAACCCGCTGCTGACGGACCTGTCTGGCTTTGAGCAAGTGACGTGGATGCGCGGCCTGTACGTCAAGGGCAATGACGCGCTGGAGCACCTGAGCACCCTGGGCTCGCTCCACACCCTGGGCACCCTGGAGGTGCGGGGGAATCTAGCGATGACGGCGCTGAACCTGGAGGCACTCGCGCACGTGCGCGACGCGTTCATCGTCACGGACAACGCGCGGCTCCCCTCGTGCTGGGCCACGATGCTCGCGGACGGCGTCTACACCGGGCCGCCGGAGGAGCGCTTCATCGGGAACAACGACAGCGTCACGCCTTGCCACCTCCAGGCTGGCCGGTAGCGCTCGGCCCGGAACGGTGCTTGCCCGTGCGGGAAGCGCGGTCCTACAGTGCCGGCCTCCACCAAGGCCGCCATGACGATCCCGAGTCCACCGGCGTCGAGGGAATCCGCTTCACCGGCGCTCGCCCCGACTCCGCCCGCCCCCACCCTTGCGCCTTCTCCTTCACCCGCGAGCCGGTGGGCGCCCTGGAGCGCCGCGCTGGGTGGGCTGGCGTGGTTCCTCTGGCTCGGCGGTGGCCGGGCGATTCCGCCCACGCGCATCGACTGGATGATACGCGAGGACTGGGCGGCCTCCGGCTTCGGCTGGCTGTTCTACCGCAACGCCCCGTGGGGCCTGCCGCTCACGAGCTCGCCCAATCAGCTCTTCCCGCATGGCACCTCCGTGGCGCTCACGGACGGCAATCCCCTGCTGGCGGTGCTGTTCAAGCCCTTCAACGCGCTGCTGCCCGCTGACTTCCAGTACCACGGCCTCTGGCTGGCGCTGGGTTTCGCGCTCATGGGCTGGTTCGGCGCGAAGCTGGTGTCCGTCGTTTCGTCCCGCCCCACGCACCAGTTGCTGGGCGGTCTGCTGCTGGCCCTGGGTCCGCCCATGGCGGCGCGGCTGGGGCACCTGACGCTGTGCTCGCACTGGCTGCTGGTGGCCATGATGTGGCTGCACCTGCGCGACACACCAGACGCCCACGCGGCGAAGCGGAGCCTCCTATGGGCCGCCGCGTTGAACGCCGTGGGCGCGGGTACGCATCCGTACCTGGTGGCCATGCTCGCGCCGCTGGCCATGGCGCTGACCGTGCGCCTGGCCCTGGGCCGCGTCATCAGTTGGGGACGCGCGCTGCTGGCCTCGGTGGGCATCGTCGTGCTGGACGTGCTCATCTTCGCCCTCTTCGGCTACTTCGTCGGCAGCAACCTGGGCGCGGAAGGCTTCGGCCAGTTCTCCGCCGACCTGACCACGCTGTTTAATCCCACGGACTGGTCGCGACTGCTGCCCTCGCTGCCCGTGGCGCGGCGGCAGGGCGAAGGCTTCGGCTATGTGGGCGCGGGGGCGCTGCTGCTCGTGGTGCTCTCCGTCGTGGGCGCGGCGCTTCGCTTTCGCACCCTGCGGGACCTGCCCTGGCGGCGGGGACTGCCCTTCGCGGTGGCGGTGCTGCTGCTGGCCGTCTACGCGCTGTCGTCCCGGGTGACCTGGACGGGCCAGGTGGTGGTGGACCTGGGCGGGCTGTACGAGCCCTTCTCGCGGCTGACGTCCGCGTTCCGCGCGTCCGGCCGCTTCATCTGGCCGCTGTGCTACGCGGTGATGGGCGGCGCCCTCCTCCTGTGGCTGCGGCAATGGCGAGAGCGCGCCTGGGTGGGGACGGCGGTGCTCGCGCTGGTGGTCGCCGTGCAGGCCTACGACGTGCGCCAGGACAAGAGCGAGCTGCGCCGTCGCCCGGAAGGCTTCCGTCGGCTCCAGGCCCCGGAGTGGGCGGAGCTGAAGGGCCACTACCAGCACCTGGCCCTCTTCCCGCCGCAGGTGCAGTGGGTGTGCCCCTACAACGAGCCGCTGGTCAACGCGGCGGGGTACATGGCCTACCGGCTGGGCCTCACCTTCAACAGCGGCTACGTCACCCGGACCCCACCGTCGATCGCCGAGGAGTGCAACGCCACCATGCGCCCTGGCGGCGTGGACGAGGACACGGTGTACGTCGTGGTGCGTCAGCAGGTGGGCGCCTTCCTCCGGGCGGGCGCGCGCTGCGGGATGCTGGAGGGGCTGCCGGTGTGCGTGGCTGGGCAGCGGAACGACGCCTTCGCTCAGGCGTTGACGCGGCAACCCTTGCGATAGCGCGGGACCCCGCCGAATCCGATGGACTCCCTGGCGGGGACAGGCAGCATCCCGGCGTATGGGAAGTGACGACATCGTCGCGGCGTTGCGCCAGGTTCCGCTGTTCGCCCGGCTCACCGGAGAACAGCTCCGCTGGATGGCGGACCATGGCCGTCAACTCCACTTCCCCGCTGGCACGCGTATCGCCGAGCAAGGCGCCGCCGCGGATGGCCTGTCCGTCATCATGGAGGGCCACACGCAGTGGAGCCGCCGCACCGGCACCGAGAGCGTTCCCACGTTCACGCTGGAGGCCGGCGACCTCTTCGGCGAGCTCATCCTCTTCCTGAACGCGCCCTACCCCCACAGCGGCGACGCGGTGACGGACGTGCGCCTGTTCCGGATGGAGCCGGCCACCTTCTGGGAGCTGCTGCGGCTGGCGCCCGGACTCAGCCGGGGCCTGATGGAGCTGGCCTCGCAGCGCTCCCAGCAGCAGGCGCAAGACGTCCGTCCTCAGTCGGAAGTGCTCCCCGTGGGCCGCATGGCGGCCGAGCTGGGCGCCGAGCTGGGCAGCCCCGCCGCGGCGGCCCGGCGGAGCGCGGCGCGGCTAGGCGAGCTGATGGCCACGGTGTCCGCACGCGCCATGGCCCTGGGCGACCACGGCCTGTCCCTGCCCCAGCGCAGCGTCCTGCTGGCGCTGCCTCGGGAAGCGGCGGAACGCGGGCGGACCTCTCCGCCGCTGGAGCCCCTGGCCCGCGCCGAGCGCGAGGAAGCGCTGGGCTCCTGGCTGGAGGCGCGCGGCGTGGCGGATGCTTGGGAGGCGGCGCCCGCGTTGGTGGCCTCCGGCCTGGACGTCGCGTGGCTGGAGTCGGTGGCGACGCGCGTGGGCGGGGCGCTGCTGGGCGACGTGCTCGCGTGGCTGGTGGTGGCGGTGAGCTGTGACGTGCTCATGGCGGAGGTGACGCGAGGAACGGCACGCGTGTCCGCACTGGTCGAAGGCGTGAAGGCCTATGCCTTCATGGACCCGGTGCCGCGTGAGGACGTGGACGTCCACGAAGGACTGGAGAACGCGCTGGCGGTGCTGGGCCACCGGCTGCGCGGAGAGCACCTCACGGTGGAGCGTGAGTACGACCCGCACCTGCCCCGGGTGAAGGCGGAAGGCGTCGCGCTCGACGAGCTGTGGACGCAGTTGGTGCTCAATGCGCTGGAGGCGCTGGGCGAGCGCGGAGGCCGCGTGCGACTGCGCACCTGGAAGGATGCCGCACACGTGGTCGTCGAGGTCTCCGATGACGGGCCGGGCATTCCCAAGGACTTGCTGCCGCGCATCTTCGAGCCCTTCTTCAGCACCAAGCCCCATGCGGCGGGCATGGGCCTGGACGTCTGCCGGCGCATCGTCGAGCGCCATGGCGGCGACCTGTGCGTGCGCGCCGAGCAGAGCGGCACCCGCATCCAGGTACGCTTGCCGGCGTAACCACCGCGGGCAGCGCGCCCGCGCCCGGGACTTCATCACCCCCTGACGAAGCTGTCCGCGAAGCCCTCGGAGAGGGAGCCCACGGCGCTCAGTCCTTGGGGCCGAGCGCCGCCACCGCCGCGGCCATTACCTGCTTCACGGGGACGCCCGCGGCCTCCGCCACCTGGCGGCAGTCCTCGAACTCCGGGTGGGCGTTGAGCACCGCGCCCTGGCGCAGCCCGCGCTTCACGCGGACCTTGCCCCACGGCGTCTCTACCTCCACCCAGTCACGCTCCAGCGCCTGACGCTCCACGCGGTGGTAGCGCACGCCCAGCGTGGTGGACTCGCGCAGCACCACGTCCACGATGGCTTCGCGCGTGCCGCCCTCCACCAGCGCGCTCAGCAGGTGCCCCGGCCGGCTCTTCTTCATCACCACGGGCGTCACCCACGCGTCCAGCGCGCCCACCGCGAGCAACCGCTCCAGCAGGTGCCCCAGCAGCTGCGGCGTGGCGTCGTCCAGGTTGGCCTCCACCACCCAGAGCCCTTCGTTGCGGGCCTGCTCCAGCCGGCCCAGCGACGCGCGCAGCACGTTGGGCCGGTCCTTGAAGTCCTTCGTTCCGACGCCGTAGCCCACCTTCTCCACGATGAAGTCCGGCGGATGGCCGATGTGCGCCAGCACCTTGAGCAGCGCCGCGCCCGTGGGCGTCGTCAGCTCCCCCACGCCCTCGAAGCGCACGGGCACGTCCCGCAGCAACTCCAGCGTCGCGGGCACGGGAATGGGCATGGCGCCATGGGCCACGCGGATGGTGCCGCTGCCCAGCGGCGGCGGCGCCGCATGGACCTCCGGGTTGCCCAGCAGCTCCAGCACCACCGCCGCGCCACAGATGTCGACGATGGAGTCCACCGCGCCCACTTCATGGAAGTGGATGTCGTCGATGGACACGCCGTGGACCTTCGCCTCCGCCTCGCCGATGGCGCGGAACACCGCCAGCGCCCGCTCCTTCGCGCGCGGGGGCAGCGTGTCCGCCTCCTCGATGAGGCGCCGAATGTCCGCGTAGGCGCGGTGCGGATGGACCTCGCGCGCATCCAGCACGACGTCCAGGTGCGTGCCGCTGATGGCGTGGCGCACCGCGCGGCTCACCGCCAGCTTCCAGCCCGGGACGCGCAGGCCCGACAGCGCGCGCTCCAGCTCCGCCGGGGAAATGCCCAGGTCCAGGCCCGCCGCCAGGAACATGTCCCCGGCGATGCCACCCACCGGCTCCAGGTAGAGGATGCGTCGCATGGTGCTCACCTGCGTCCCTTCGTCCGGGAAATGAGGGCGGCGTAGAAGCCACCGCCAAAACCGTTGTCGATGTTCACCGTGGCCACGTTGGAGGCGCACGAGTTCACCATGGCCAGCAGCGCGGACACGCCCTTGAAGTTGGCGCCGTAGCCCACCGACGTGGGCACCGCGACCACGGGAATCCCCACCAGTCCGCCCAGCGCGCTGGCCAACGCGCCCTCCATGCCCGCCACCACCACGGCGGCATGGCACTCCTGGATTTCCTCGCGGCGCCGCAGCAGCCGGTGGATGCCGGCCACGCCCACGTCGTAGACGCGCCGCACCTCCGCGCCCATGGCCTCGGCCGTCGTGGCCGCCTCTTCCGCCACGGGGATGTCGCTGGTGCCCGCCGTCACCACGGCCACGCGGCCCGCGCGCACCTTGCCCTGCTTGAGATGGAAGATGCGCGCCACCGGGTGGTACTCGCCCTTGGGGAAGCGCGCCACCAGCGCCTCCGCCTTGTCCGGCTGGAGCCGCGTCACCAGCACCGTCTGCTTGCGCTCCACCAACGCCCCGACGATGCCCAGCAGTTGCTCCACCGTCTTGGGCTCACCCAGCACCACCTCCGGGAAGCCGAAGCGCAGGTTGCGGTGCGTGTCGAGCGTCGCGTACCCCAGCTCCGCGAAGGGCAGGTCCTTCAACTTGCCCACCGCGTCGTCCACGGAGACGCGGCCGGACTTCACACTGCCCAGGAGCTGTTTCAGCGCCTTCTCATCCATGGGCGCCCGTCTAGCTCGAAACGGGCTACACGCCCAGCCGCGCCAGCAAGTCGCGGATGCTGTCCCGCGCCAGCACCAGCAGCAGCTGTCCCCCCACCGGAGGCGCCGCGGTCGCGAGGAAGCGAGCCTCCAGCACCACCACGCTGCTGGCGTCGCCCTCCACCTGCCCCACCGCGTCGGACACCACGTCCCGCGCGCGGCCGCGCCGCACCGTGGGCACCGTGGGCACCAGCTTCCAGCCCGTCAGCCGGCCCATGGCGGACAGGCAGGCGCTGGCGACGATGTTCGCCGTCTCCGCCATCACGCTGTCCCGTTCGGCCTGATGAATCACGGGCTGTCCCTCCAGGAGCAGCGCCTCCAGCGCGGCTCCGTCCTGCTGGGGCAGCACCAGCAACAGGGCCCCCCTCAGCCCGCCCTGGATGCCGAGCCACCCCGACACCACTGGCGCGGCTCCGCCCAGCAGCTCGGCGGCGTCGGAGGGGCCTGTCAGCAACACGCGGGGAATGGAGAGGTCCACCTTGCGTCCCCCCATCAACCGGGAGAGCGCATTGGCCGCGTGGCCACAACCAATGTTGGCCACCTCGCGCAGTGCGTCGAGTTGCGCGTCGCTGTGCAGGGGCTGGCTCACGCGGACAGTAACCTCGGCACGTCCAGGATGAACACCGGACGCCCACTTCCCAGAATGGTGACGCCGGACAGGCCGGGCAGCAAGTCCAGGGGCCGCGACAGCGGCTTGAGCACCACTTCCTCCTGTCCCAACAAGCGGTCCACCGCCAGGGCCACCCGGCCGGAATCCCCGTCCATCACCACGAAAGGCCGGGCTCCCAGTCTCCGGGGGGCAGGTACGCCCACCAGCGCATCCAACGAATGGACCGGCAGCAGCGAATTACCATGGGGCAGCAGGGCCGTCTCGCGGCTGCGACTGAGGGACTCGCCGTCCGCCTCCGTCGCACCCACCACCTTGGCGATGGGCAGGCCGAAGACCTCCTCGCCCACCTCCACCAGCAGCAGGTGCACCACCGCGACCGTCAGTGGAAGTCGCAGGGTGAAGCGGGTGCCCCGGCCTCGCTCGCTGTCGATTTCGAGCGTACCTCCGACGTTCTCCACCACGCGCTTCACCGCGTCCATGCCCACACCGCGGCCGGAGATGTCGGTGATGTCCTTGGCGGTGGAGACGCCCGGAAGGCACGACAGCATGAAGGCCTCGCGGTCCGTCAGGCGCGCCGCGGCCTCCGCCGAGAGCAGGCCTCGCGACACCGCGGCGTTCTTCAGCTTCGCGGGGTCCATGCCGCGGCCGTCGTCCTCCAGCTCGATGATGACGCGGTCCCTGGCGCGCTTCACCGCCACCAGCACCCGGCCCCGTGGGCCCTTCTTCGCGACGGCGCGATCCTCGGGCGCCTCCAGGCCGTGGTCGATGCAGTTGCGCAGCAGGTGGAGCAGCGGGTCCGACAGCTCCTCGAGGATGGCCCGGTCGAGCTCGATTTCCGCGCCGGTGATGACCAGGTCGACCTCGCGCTCCTTGCGACGGGCGATGTCTCGCGCCGCCCGGGGCAGCCGGTCGGTGATGAGGGACAGCGGCGTCATGCGCGCCGTCATCACCTTGTCGTGCAGGTCCTTCACCAACGTGTGCAGCCGGTAGACGCCCTCTTCCAGCGCGGGGCGTGTGTTCTCCGGCAGCACCTTGCCCACCTCGCGCAGGCGGGCCGTGGCAAGCATCAGCTCACCCACGGTGTCGAGGAAGTAGTCGAGGAGCTCCGTGCGCACGCGCACCGTGCGCGACGCCGTGTCCGCAGGCGCTCGGGCGCCGTCGGGGACAGGCACCAGGGTGGGCTGCACCACGGGCGCGGCCACCGCGGGCTTCACCGAGATGACCTCCACCTCGGCCACGTTCTTCAGCGCCGCGTGGATGCCCGCTTCACCCGCCGGGGTCTCCAGCTCCAGTTGGATGTTGCCGTCTGGGATGCGGCCGGCTTTCAGCTCCTCCAGCGCGGGCCGGAGCTCCACCAGCGTGCCCAGGTTGGTGAGGCGCTTGTGGACGAGAAAGGCGCGCACGCCGGGCACCTGACAGGTGGGCGCGATGCGAAGCCGCACCGCCCAGCGCTGGGCCAGCGTTTCCGGGAGCGGCGCGCTGGCCGCGGCCTTCAGGGAGTTGGCCAGGTCGGGCGTTGGGGTCGCGGTTCCGGCGTCGGCTCCGGGTGCGTCCGAGGCCCGGCGCGCGGACAGCGGCACCACCACGCCTCCGGTGGCTCCGTCCGGGGATGATGGAGCGCTGGTGCCGTGCGCTCCATTCGGCGCGCTGGAGGTGGCGGAGGGACCGGGCCCGCCGTTCATCAGATGGGGACTGGCCGGGCCGGGCCCCGCACCGTCAACACCGGTGCCGCTGGCCATGCTCGGGCTGGCACTGCCACCCGAGGCGCCCGCTCCTCCGTCGACGCTGCTCCGGGGGCCGCTGCCAGTAGCTCCGCCACCGTGCGTTGAGGCAGGGCTGGCACCGGCGCCTGTAGGGCCCGAGCCGCCAGCTCCGCCCGCAGTGCTCGAGCCACTTCCTGCGGCGCCGCTCGTGCCGCCACCGGGGCCTGAGCCGCCAGCTCCGCCCGCAGCGCTCGACCCACTTCCTGCTGCGCCGCTCGTGCCGCCACCAGTGCCAGAGCCGCCAGCTCCGCCCGAGCTGCCCGCTCCGCCCCCCGTGCCCGAGCCAGACCCCGCGCCTCCGCCAGGGCCCCCCGTGCCCGAGCCATCCGAGCCAGACCCCGAGCCTCCGCCGGGGCCATCCGAGCCCGTGCCATCCGAGCCGCCGCCCTCTGGCTTCAGTGCCGTCACCTTCGCGACGCGCGTGGCGGCCGGGGCTTGGCCCGTCATGGTGGTGACGCGCTGGCTGAGCTGTGTCAGGAGCGCCGCGGAATCATCCGGCTGCTTGCCCTCCGCCACCGCGCGCACCTGCGCGAGCATGGTGTCGGCGGCGGTGAGCAGCAGGTCCACCAGGTCGCGGTCCAGGCGGCCGCGGTCCTGACGGACGGCGTCCACGAGGTCCTCTACGCGGTGCGCCACGATGGCGATGGGCTCGAAGCCCATGGACGACGCCATGCCCTTGACCGAGTGGGCATGGCGGAACATCGAATCCACCGCACTGGACGAGCCCTCGCGCTCAAGCTCCACGAGGTCACGCCCGAGCGCCTCCAGGTGGTCGGTCGCCTCGGAGATGAAGAGCCCGAGGTAGCGGGACATGTCCATCGTCATGGACCCGGCCTCGTGTCAGGAAGGGTGGACAGCCCGCGCCAGGGCGCAGCCGCTCACGTCTCGCCCAGGACCTTCTTCACCACGGCCAGCACGTCCTCGGCCCGGAACGGCTTGACGATGAAGTCCGAGGCGCCCGCCTCGATGGCCTCCATCACCAGGCTCTCCTGCCCGAGCGCGGAGCACATGATGACCACCGCGCTGCTGTCCGCCTTGATGATCTCTCGCGTGGCCTCGATGCCGCTCTTGAAGGGCATGACGATGTCCATCGTCGTGAGGTCGGGCTTGAGCTCCTTGTACTTCTCCACGGCCTCCAGGCCGTTGGCCGCCTCACCGACGACCTCGAACCCCCCAGACGCAAAGATGTCCTTGATCATGTTGCGCATGAAGATGGCATCGTCGACGACCAGGACCCGCTTAGCCATGTGAAGAACTCCGCCTCCGAATCACCTAGAGGAGCGCGGACACTAGCATCCGCGCTTTCCAGGGGGCTACTCACTTGGAATGGGTGAACAAGGCAACCACCGCGGCGTCCAACCCTTCTGGGTCCAGGACAGTCACTCCCAGGCCACCCAGCCTGGCGACGCCCCGGATGGCAGGCGTCATTTTTCCTGGCGCCGTGCTCACCCGCTCCACCGCTTCGATGCCATCTACGTCCGTTACCAACAGTCCCAGGTCTCTCCGCCCGCGGTCCAGTAGAACCACCCGTCCGGGCGGGGTAGGACCCTCGGGAAGACTCAGAAGCTGCCGCAGCTCTACCACTGTCACGACCCTGCCGCGCAGATTCATTACGCCTGTAATGGCCAGTGGCGCACGCGGCACACGGGTGAAGCGCTCGGGAGGCACGACGACCTCCCGCACCGCCGAGAGCGGCAACCCGTAACGCTCCTTCTCCACCCGGAAGATGACGTGCCGCACAGGAGTAACGTTCTATCCACTCTGGAATGACCGGCCCGATTCGCTACCGCTTCGACCGGGACGAACCCGCCGCGCCCCGCTTCGCCGTGGACGTCTGCTTCGCGCCGGCCCGCCTGATGGGACCTTCGCGCGCCGGGGCCGGCTTCGCCACGGATTTCTTCCCGCCCGCCGCCGCCTTGCCCGGTGCGGGCTTCTTTCCGGCCGCTGACGTCCGTGCCACGGCCCGCCCCGCCGCCACACCC
>NZ_VHLB01000107.1:0-27139 GCF_006547365.1 Myxococcus sp. AB056
GTCCAGCCCCTCATCCCACCCCTCCCGGCGCCGCAGTGCCGCTCGCGCCCCGTGCACTCCTACGGATGTACTGACCTGCCGACGGAGCAACGCCTAAGCAGCCCGCGTGCCAGAAGTCGCACGTGGCGTGTTTCTCCTTAAGAGCGCCAACGAATTTGCCGTCTCTGGCGCGCGGGATTCCCCGGTGGATCTGAAAAAATGCCCGGGTGGGGAAGTGCCGTTCCCAACGGGAGACTGTGAAAAGGACCGGGTTGCCCGTCCGGGTTCCTGTTCCTAGGTTTGCCCGCGCCAGGCTGTGGTGCGTGGGGAGGTGCGGCGTGTACTGGACGATGGGAATCATCCTGTTGGTGTTGTGGGGGCTGGGGCTGACCACCGGCTCCACCGAGGGTTACTGGGTCCATCTGCTGCTGCTGTTCGCGATGGTGGCGCTCCTGCTGGCGGTGGTGTCTCAGGGCCGCCGGGCGGCCTCGGCGTGAGGCGCGGGGCGCCTGAGGTGACAGGGGTGGAGCTGCCCCGGGACTCCGTAGGCTTCACGCGCCGCGAGTGCCCGGAGTGTCAGCGGCCCTTCAAGACGCGTCCGGGGCCCATGGACTCGCGGGCGGTCCTGCACAAGCTCCTGGGCTTCTACCCCTTCGAGAACGCCCACGAGTGCGTGGAGGGCATTCCCGTCTGGGGCTGCCCGTACTGCGGCTACCGCGCAGAAGCGGACGCCTTCCTCACGCCCGCCCAGCAGGGGCACCTGGAGGCCGTGGCGCGCGGCTGGGCCAACCACGTGCGGTACGAGCAGCTGGCGCACGTGGCGCGCACGCTGTCCGTCAATCCCAGGCCAACGTTCGTGGCGGTCGAACCGGAGGCCCTGCCGGGGCCCATGGAGCCAGAGCCGGACGAGCTGCTGCGCGTCATGCCCATGCTCTGCTGTGGCGAAGAGGTGAAGGTCATCTGGGAGTGGGACCAGGCACTCCACTGCTTCTCTTGCGGCGCGCGGCATGATCCGATGAGCGGCCGCCAGCAGGTGGAGCTGCGCTTCGTCTCGGAGTAGCGCCCGGGGTGGACGCGGGCGGGCGGTGACGGCAGGCTGGAGGGGACATGACGTGGGTCTCCCCCCGGGCCATGCTCGCGTGCCTGCTCTTGGCCGCGGGCGCCGCCGCCGCGCACGACGCCGACATCCTCTATATCGAAGCGCACCGCGCCGGGCCCGAGGCGCCCGAGGTCCGTCAGATTCTGACGATGACGCCGGAGACGCTGGCCCTGCTCCTGGGCGACGCGGATGGGGGCTCGCTCCTCACGCGGAGTGGACTGGACGCGCGGCGTGACGCCATCGCCACGGGCATCTGGGATGCGATGCCGTTGGCTTCCGGAGCCTTGCCGTGCGTGCGGACCGCGCACGCCGCGGCGCCGAGGCAGTCCTTCGTGGAGCTGTCCGCCACCTTCACGTGCCCGCCGGGTGGAATGCGCCAGCGCTTCCTGGTGCTGACGCGGCTGCCACCGGAGTACCGGGTGATCCTGGGCAGTGTGAGGGAAGGGGAGGTTCCAGGGGCCGTGTTCGCGGATGCCACGCGGCCGGAAGTGGACGTCCCGGAAGGCGGACGCGGCACGCCGCTGCTGAGCCGCTTCGCGGGCTGGGTGGGCCTGGGCGTGCGCCACATCTTCGAGGGCGTGGACCACCTGGCCTTCCTGCTGGCCGTGCTGTTGGTGGGGGGCGGCTGGAGGCGGGTGTTGCTGCTGGTGACGTCCTTCACGGTGGCGCACTCGCTCACGCTGGGGGCCGCCGCGCTGGGCTGGGTGGTGTTGGACGGAGTCCAGGCCCGGTGGGTGGAGGCCGCCATCGCCGCGTCCATCATCTACGTGGCGGTGGAGAACCTGGTGCTGCGCGAGCACCGGCACCGGGTGCTCGTCACCTTCCTCTTCGGGCTGATCCACGGCTTCGGCTTCGCGAGCGTGCTGGCCGGCTACGGCCTGGGCGAGTCCGTGGTGACGGCGCTGCTGGGCTTCAACGTCGGTGTGGAATTGGGCCAGGCGGTGGTGGTGGCGGTGCTGCTGCCCATCCTCCGCATGGTCCAGCGCCGTCCGGCTTTGCACACGAGGGCCGTGAGGGGACTGTCCATCGGAATCCTCGCGGCTGGTGGGTACTGGATGGTTGAACGCGCCCTCGGTTGAATCCCGCGCTCAGCGTTCCTACGTTGGCGACTTGAAGGTAGGGAACAGGGGGACGTCAATGGGTGCGAGGCATACCCGGTTGGCTGCGGCGCTGGCCGCCGCGTGGGAGGCGGAGGTCGTCTCCGCCCGGCGGATGACGGCGCTGGCAGAGCGAATCGCGGATGCGAGGGTCCGGGCACGGCTGATGGTGTTGGCCGCATTCTGCCGGGCTCACGCGTCGCGATTGCTCGCACGGCTGGCCGCGCTGGGCCGAGGTCCACTGCCGGTTCCTCCCGAGGACATCGAGCTGGATTCGGATACGTTGCTGGAACTGCGCCGCGAGGGGGCCTTCGCCCGCGCGTCGGCCGCCCGCTATGAGACGACCGCGGAGCTGGCCCGTCAGCAGGCGGATCTCTCCTCCGCGTGGGTCTGCGAGCTGAACCGCACCGAGGAGCAGGACCGCTCCCGGGAGCTGCTGTCCCTGGCCGAAGGGGCCCTGGGGCCCGTGGTCCACGCCGACGCGCCGGCCAGCGCCGCCCCGGGTGACTCATGAGGGAATGACATGGGTTTCTCGCTCTGCCGGTGACAGTTACCGTGCATTGGGCGTAGAAATCCGTTCATGGCGAAGGAGAGCTACAACGACCTCATCTTCCAGCTGGGCGACCTGGCTCGGGACAGGTTGCCGGGCAAGCCCACCTGTCCCCGTTCCATGGACCGCGTCTACCGCGCCGAAGAGGCGGTGGTGGCGCGCCGGGATGAACTGGCGGCGCTCGAGCAGGAGATGAACGACGAGGACGCGGCGTATTCGGACTTTCTCGCCGAGCAGGGCGAGGAGCGGGCGAAGCACGCCGTCATCGTCAAGAAGTGGAAGAAGGCAGTGGACGCCATCGACGGCAAGGTGAAGGAGCTGCGCAAGACGCTCGCGTCTCGCAAGGCCGAAAAGCGCTACGCCGAGGATGGTCTGGTCAAGCTCGAGAAGAAGATCAGCGACATGGAGCTGACCGGCGAGCCGCCCGACAAGATCGAACTGGCCCGCGGCAACCTCAAGAAGAACCGGCTCCAGCAGATGCGGCTCGGCCGGCAACTGGAGGATCTGGAGTCCAGCCTGGCCACGGCCCTCACCCCCGTGCCCGGTCAGCCCGGCGCGGCCGGCATCCTGGCGCACAAGCGCATGCTGGAGATGGAGGACGAGGCGGAGGAGCGGAAGCTCGACCACGAGCACCGCATGGCGGAGCTCGACCAGGCAATCGCCGCCAAGGAGGAACAGGTCCAGGCCTCGGAGGATTATCTGGATCAAGCACTGTTCCTCCTGGGCGAAGACGTGTATGCACAGCGCATCAACGATGCGCAGCTCGCACCGTTCTACCCGCGGTTGGATCGCGCGCAGTGAGAGAGGCACCCGCCCGTAGTGCTTGACGGCGGAGACCTGTCTGCTACATTGCGCCGCTTCCTGGCGACCGCGGGGACGCGTGCAGTCCAGGTCATTGAACTTATTGGGTTTTTCCGCGCCACCAGCGCGCTGGCAGTGAGGACGACGTGAAGGGTCTGATTGGCAAGAAGATCGGCATGACCCAGGTGTTCAACGATGAGGGCAACCTCGTCCCGGTCACGGTGATCGACGTGGGCACCTGCCAGGTCGTTGGCAAGCGCACCCCGGAGAAGGACAACTACTCCGCGGTGACCATCGGGTTTGGTGAGATCCGCGAGAAGATTCTCAACCTGGCCGAGCGCGGCTTCTTCAAGAAGGCCAACGCGCCTTACCGCCGCCACCTGAAGGAATTCCGTGTCACGCCGGAGGAGGCTGCCTCCTTCAACGTGGGCGACGCCGTCAAGGCGGACATGTTCGCCAAGGGCGAGCTGGTCGACGTGACCGGCATCACCAAGGGCCGCGGTTTCTCCGGCGTCATGCGCCGCTGGAACTTCAAGGGCTCGCAGACGAAGACGCACGGTACGCACGAGTACCAGCGTCACCCGGGCGCCATCGGTCAGCGTAAGACGCCGGGCCGCGTGTACCCGAACAAGAAGATGCCCGGGCACTACGGCGTGGATCAGGTCACCACCCAGAACCTGACCGTGGTGGACGTGGACGTGGAGAAGGGCCTGGTGCTCGTGAAGGGTGCCGTCGCCGGCCACAACAACGGCGTCGTCTACATCCGCCCCAGCATCAAGGCGGCCATGCGCGCGCAGCACAAGGCCGCGCGCGGCGCGTAGTTCGCTGCTGAGCGTCTGAACGCTCGAAGCGCCCCGCTTCCGGGCCCGATTCGTCGGGCATCCGGGCGGGGCGTTTGTCTTGCGGGGCAGGATGCGTGCGGTTTCCGCGGGTGGGCAGGTGTCTGCCCCGCGTGACGACCCGCCTGCCTGCTTCATCACGTCCCGTGCCGTGGGATGCCCCGGAAACGTTGACCGGTGGGCGTCCGGTGGGGACGACCGTGAAAAGAATTCCGACTCCAGGCCACCTCGGCTTGTCGGTCGTGGAAGCCGTGCGCACATCCAGGCCCCACGGAGGAGTCTGAGCGTCAGGTGACGCGGACTCCGTGGCTCGGGGAGTTCCTTGCACTCCCGCTCATGGCGGCCCACCTCACGGGCCGGGCAGGATTATGATCGCACGCACGCTCTGCGCCTTTGCTTCGTTGGCCGTCTCGCTGGCGGCGCCGGTTGCCGCGGCACAGGACGACGAGAACGTCCTGGACAACGTCGTCGTCCGCAACCGGCTGTACGAGCCGGGCGGCAAGTTGGAGCTGTCCTTCGGGGTCGGCCTGCCGCTCCAGACACACCTGACGGCGCACTACGTCTTCAACGCCGGGGTGGCCTACAACCTCTTCAACACCTTCGCGGTGGAGGCTCGGGCCGGCTACGCGGCCAGCCGTCACACGGGCCTGGCGCGTTCCATCTCCGAGAGCTTCCTCAACCGCGAGGACAAGCGCGTCACCGACGAGCTGGAAGACCTCTGGCAGATGAACCTGCACGGGGTGGCCGGTGTCCGCTGGGCGCCCATCTACGGGAAGCTCAGTCTGCTGTCGGACCTGCCGGTCCACTTCCAGACCTACGTCTGGGCGGGCGGGGGCCTCGCGTCGTTCAAGCGCAACTCCGTGATCCAGTGCACGCAGGTGGTGAACCGCGAGCTGGGCATCTGCGACAACCGCACGTCGGTGGATGATCGCGGGTCGGCCACCCAGAACTTCTGGGTGAATGAGTCGCGGGTCGCCCCGGTGGTGTCGGCGGCGGTGGGCTTCCGCTTCTTCATCCTGGACAAGCACGGCGTGCGCCTGGAGCTGCGCGACTGGGTCTTCCGGGACAACTACCGCGTCAACCTGGTGCGCGATGCGTGGGAGGCGGGGCAGGCGACGGGGGAGCCCGCGCGCAGCCCTGGCCTCACGCACCTGGTGCAGTTCGACCTTGGCTACACCTTCTCCTTCTAGGTCCACCTGACTATGCGACCGTTCCTGTCCCTCGCGCTCCTTGTCGCCACGGCCACGCAGGCCGCGCCACGCGTCCCGGCTCCGGCCTTCGCGCTGGCGCAGGTCCAGCAAGTGCCCGCGCCCGGTGCGGAGACGTCCGTGCCGCCACCGTCCACGCAGCCCCAGTCGCTCCCGGAGGCCCCTGTCGGGCCCGCGTCCCGGCCCGAGCCGCTGGTGCCCGCCGAAGCCACGGAAGCATCCGCGCCGCCCGCAGGTGTCCGCCCCAACGCGGCCCCGGCGCAGGGCACCGACGAGGTGCCCGCGAGCGAGCCTTCCCGTGTTGACGACGCCGTGCCGGTGCCCGCCGCCGAGCCCGCGCCCACCGTGGAGACGGACTCCGCTCCCGCGACGACGGGCGTGGCCGGGCAGGAGGCGCCGCCGGTTCCCGATGATGCACCGGTGCTGGCGTCCGACCTGGGCTCCGATGCGCCGCGCACCACGGATGCGCAGCAGCAGCGGCTGGTGAACGGAGCGCCGCTCTACAACCCCAACGTGTCGGTGCACATCGTCCAGAAGAAGCGCTTCGCGGACGAGGGCCGTCACGAGCTGACGGTGTACCCGGCCGCGGTGCAGGTGAACGGGAAGTACACCCGCCACGCGGGCACGGCGGCGCACTACACCTACCACCTGCAGGAGAACTTCGCCCTCCAGGTGATGGGCCAGTACAACTGGTACTCGAACGAGAGCGACTTCAACCTGGAGCTCATCGACAAGGTCCGTGAGCAGGCGCAGGCGGCCTCGTCGCTGCTCCTGGTGTGGGGCGCCCACGCAGGCGTGGAGGTGACGCCGCTCTACGGCAAGTTCGCCTTCCTCAACAACTCGCTCGCGCAGTTCAGCGTGGTGCTCAGTGGCGGAGCGGGCATCGGCTCCACGCGCCACCTCATCCGCCCCGCCGTGACGAACGATGTGGAGGGCGAGTCGTTCCAGGTGCCCGCGCGCTTCGGTGACACGGGCACCAAGTTCATGGGCTCGGTGGGTGGCGGCTTCCGGCTCCAGTTCGGCGAGTCGTACGCGCTGCGCGTGGAGGTGCGGGACCTCATCTACACCGCGCGCGTGGACCGGGTGGACGGCTGCAACCTGGCGGACTTCGAGGCGCTCGAAGCGGCGCGTTCCACCAACCAGGCCTTCTCCTCGCTGAACCTGAGCGGGAGCTGCCGTTACGAGAAGTTCGACGGCGTCGACCCGAAGACGAAGAAGAACTACCGCGAGGACATCATCCTGGGCCGAGACCTGGTGGCCGAGCCGTCCTCGGACGTCCTCAACAACGTGAGCTTCTACGCCGGCTTCTCTGTCCTCTTCTGATGCTCAGGAAGGCCCCAACCGCCATGAAACGACTGCTCAGCCTCTTGGTCGCCCTGGCGCCGCTCGCGGTGTCCGCCCAGCCTGATTCGGGTGGCTACAACCGCGCGCTGGCCGCCTTCAACGCCGGTGACATGGACACCGCCGCGCCCCTCTTCTTCGAACTCGCGGAGAGCGCCTCCGACGCGGAGGTGAAGGGCAAGGCGGAGTACTTCCTTGGACAGGCCCTGGCCCAGAAGGGCCTGCCCGTGGCCGCCTTCATCGCCTATGCGGCCATCGTCAATGCCGGACCCTCGCACCCCTCGTATCTCAAGGCAGTGGAGGGACTGGTGGACATGCAGCAGCAGCTGGATGAGCACAACCTCATCCCCAGCATCCTCAATCAGGCCTACACCGACGAGGTGCGCGACCGCTGGGTGACGCTGCCCAAGGAGGTGCTCGCGCGCATCAACTACCTGGTGGGCACGGTGAGCCAGCGCAAGAGCCGCTTCGAGGAAGCGCGCTCGCTGCTGGAGGCGGTCCCCCAGGACAGCCGCGTGTACGCGAAGTCCCGCTACCTGCTCGGCGTGGTGCTGGCGGACCCGCGCTTCCCGGGCCGTCCCGGCGAGGCCTCCGTGTTGGACAAGGACGCGCTGGCCGCCTTCAACGCGGTGCTGGCGGCGAAGGAGGGGCAACTGGATTTGCGCGCCACGCAGCACCTGGCGCTCATCGCCCTGGGCCGGATCCACTACCGCCGAGGTGAGTACACCGACGCCAGCGCCGCTTATGAGCGGGTGCCGCGCTACTCGCGTTACTGGGACCAGGCCCTCTTCGAGAACGGCTTCGCGCGCTTTCAGAACGAGGACTTCGGCGGGGCGCTCGGCAGTCTCCAGGCGCTGCATGCACCGCAGTTCGCCGGGGCCTTCCAGCCCGAGTCGTGGATTCTCAAGGCGACCGTCTATTACTACTCGTGCCTCTACGACGAGGTGAAGACGACGCTGGCGGCCTTCGACGAAATCTACGGCCCCATGGAGCGGCAACTGGAGCCTTTCACCGGGGAGGACGTGCCGCTGGTGCAGTCCTTCAACCTGGTGGCGGCGGAGAACCGCCGGCTGCCGCGCCCGGTGTACCTGTGGCTGCGCAACAACGAGCGCATCCGCGAGGTGATGCGGATGCTGGAGCGCGTGGACAACGAGAAGCGTGTGCTGACGAACGGACGCTGGCGCGGCACGCCGTTGGCGGCGCAGTCCACCGCGTCGCTCGAGGAGGTGCGCGGGACGTTGCTGCAGGTGGGCGGCACGCTGGCGCAGAGCCGCATCCGTGAGGCAGCGGACAATCTGCGGACCTTCTCCGACCAGGCGGAAATCATCCGCGTGCAGACGGCATTGGATGAGAAGGATTTGCTACAGGCCGGCGTGGACCAGAAGGCGCTGCTGACGCGGCAGTCGCTGTATCGCCCGAAGATGCCGGGCGCGGCCTGGAACTACTGGAAGTTCCAGGGCGAGTTCTGGATCGACGAGATTGGTTATTACCAATACACGCTGAAGCGTGGCTGCCCGGCGAAGACCGCTGAACAGCAGCCGTAGGTTCACGAGCGCCGCCGTCACGCATGCACGTACCTTGAGGGGCCGGCTCCACGCGACACCGCGTGGACGCGGCCCCTCTGTCGTTGTTGACAGTGCGCAAGCACCGTTCCGCCGCCACTTCTCAATCCAGAAGTGCGCATCTACTTTCCGTCGTCCCTCGTCAGTGGGTGCTGGATTGCCCGCATGCCGGGTCGGCTTCACGGCAGGAGCTCGCATGAAGGTGGTTCTTCGTTTCGGTGCGCTGGCGGTGGGCGCGGTGCTCATCACTGGCGGGGTGGGAGAGGCGGCGGAAACGCAGGCCCGCAAGGGGGGGAAGAAGCCCGCCGCGGCGTCCGCGTCGAAGACCTCCGGTGCGTCCAGCAAGGCGGGCGGGAAGAAGAAGTCCGCGAAGGCCCAGGTCGACCGCAAGGCAGAGGAGAAGGCTCCGCCGCCGGGGGTCGCGCCGGAGGATGTGCGGCAGGGGCCCGCGCGTGTTCAGCCCGCGTCGGCGAAGTTCGCGGAGCTGCCCCGCATCCCGGACGCCAAGCGGGACGCGCTGGCGGACAAGAAGCGCGACGAGGCCATCGCCGCCTTCAAGCGCCTCATCCCCAAGCTGCGGGACGGCAATCCGCAGAAGGCGGAGATGCTCTACCGCCTGTCGGAGCTCTACTGGGAGAAGTCCAAGTACCTCTACCAGCTGGAGATGACGCGCTTCCTCGCGGCGGAGAAGGAATACGACGCGGCCGTGGCGCGCGGCGAGAAGGCGGAGCCGCCCAAGAAGAACCACGCGGACAGCGAGCGCTACCGCACCGAGACGATGGGCATCTACGAGGACATCCTCCGCGCGTACCCGGACTATCCGCAGCGCGACGAGGTCCTCTTCTCCATGGGGTACAACTACTACGAGCTGGGACGCCGCGAGGACGCGGTGGCCCGCTACGAGGAGTTGATCCGCGACTTCCCGAAGTCGCAGTTCGTGCCGGACGCGTACATCCAGCTCGGCAACCACTACTTCGAGAACAACAAGCTCATCCCCGCCAAGGAGAACTATGAGAAGGCGCGGGACTCGGGCGTGCCGAAGATCTACGGCTACGCCGTCTACAAGCTGTCCTGGTGCGACTACAACACCGGCGACTACGAGCTGGGGCTGAAGAAGCTCCACGAGGTGGTGGACTACGCCGCGAAGAGTCCCGAGCTGGGTGACCTGCGCACCGAGGCGCTCAACGACCTGACCGTCTTCTACGTCCAGTTGGACCAGCCGAAGGAAGCCATCGCCTACTTCAAGGAGAAGGCGCCGGCGCAGCGCGTGGGCCGCCTGTTGGCCAAGACGGCCGCGGGCCTGGTGGACGCGGGCCACTTCGACAGCGCCATCCTCACGTACCGCACGCTCGTGGACGACGAACCCATGGGCGCCAGCGCGCCGGAGTACCAGCAGGCCATCGTCCGCGCCCACGAGGGGCTCCGCCAGCGCCAGTTGGTCCGCAAGGAAATGAAGCGGATGGTGGACCTCTACAGCCCCGGTGGCGAGTGGTGGAAGGCCAACGAGGGCAAGACGACCGTCCTCCGCAACGCCTTCAACGTCACCGAAGAGGCCATGCGCGTCATGGTCACCGAGTACCACCAGGAGGCGCAGAAGACGCGCCAGGTGGAGACCTACCGGCTGGCGCGTGACATCTACAAGCAGTACGTGGACGCGTTCGCCTCCAACGCGAACCCGGACTTCGTGGCGGACTCCGCCTTCAACCTCCGCTTCTTCTACGCGGAAATCCTCTGGGCCCTGGAGGAGTGGGAAGCGGCCGCGGCCGAGTACGACGCGGTGGTGGCCTTCAAGATTCCGGACCGCGACACCGCGCGCGAGGTCTCCAACGAGACGTACCGCAAGAGCGCCGCGTACAACGCCATCCTCGCCTACGACAAGCTGGTGAAGATCGAGCGCGGCCAGCTCGCCAGGAGCGACCTGCGCGACGGCCAGAAGGTCGACGAGAAGAAGGACAAGGGCGACGTCGCCAAGCAGAAGATCGTCAAGCGCGACGCGAAGGACCGCGAGGAAGAGGCGCTCACGAAGTTCGAGGACCGGCTGGTCGCCGCGTGCGACGTCTACGTGAAGCTGTATCCGAACTCGCAGGACGAAATCGACCTGCGCTACCAGGCCGCCGTCATCCTCTATGACCGCAGCCACTTCGTGGACGCGGCCCGGCGCTTCGGCGAAATCATCGAGAAGTTCCCGGAGGAGCGCCGCTCGCGCGACGCGGCCGACCTCACCATGTACGTGCTGGAGAGCCGCGAGGAGTGGCTCGAGCTGAACACGCTGTCGAAGAAGTTCCTGGAGAACAAGAAGCTGGCCAAGCCCGGAACGGACTTCGCCGTGCGCGTCAGCCGCGTCGTCGAAGGCAGCCAGTACAAGTGGGTGGACGAGGTCGTTTACAAGAAGGAGAAGAACCCGAAGAAGGCCGCCGAGGAGTTCCTCCGCTTCGTGTCCGACTTCCCCAAGTCAGAGAACGCGGACCGCGCGCTCACCTACGCGATGGTCATCGCGCAGGAGGCGGGCGAAATCGACAAGGGCCTGGCCGCGGGTGAGCGCTTCCTCAAGGAGTACCCGCGCAGCCCCTTCGAGTTGAAGGCGCGCTACTCGCTGGCGGGCCTCTACGAGAAGGTCGCTGAGTACCGGAAGGCCGCCGTCATGGCGGAGTCCTTCGTGGCCAGCTACGACGCCGCGATGAAGGCGGACGATGCCAACGGCAAGCGCAAGGCGACCAAGACGGCCGCCAAGGCGAATGTCGCGCCGGGCGCCGAGGACGCGGAGTCCAAGCGCGAGCGGAAGGCCGCCGAGCGCAAGGCGCTGCTGGACGAGGCCGGCGGCTGGGTGGCGGATGCGCAGTTCAATGCGGGCGTCTGGTGGGAAGGCGCGGGTGAGCCGCAGAAGGCCGTGGCCGCCTACAACACGTATGTCTCCCGCTTCAAGGACCGCAAGGACGTGCCGCAGGTGGCCTTCACGGCGGCGCTCGCGTGGGAGAAGGAGAAGAAGTGGAGCGAGGCGGCCCGGGCGTTTGGCGCCTTCGCGGAGACGTACGGCCGTGACTCACGCTCCAGCTCCGCGCAGGTGTACCAGGCGCGCTACCACGAGCTGCTGGCGTACGAGCAGCTGAAGAACGTACGCGAGCAGGAGCGCGTGCAGGGCGAGCTGGTGCGGGCGTGGAACCGGCTGCCGGAGAGCGCTCGCAAGGACGCGGCGGTGCTCAATGCCTACGGCCATGCGCGCTTCCTGTCGCTGGAGCCGGCGTGGAAGCGCTACGTGGGCATCCGCTTCTCGCGGGTGAGCACCATCCGACGGGACCTGGCGGCGAAGCAGAAGGAGATTCAGCGGCTGGAGAAGGACTACCTTGCCGTCCTGTCCACCGGCTCCGGTGACTGGGGCATCGCGGCGCTCACGCGCATTGGCCTGGCCTATGCCGACTTCGCGCGCAACATCATGGACTCGCCGGACCCCTCCGGGCTCGATGAGGAGCAACTCGCCATGTACCGCAGCGAGCTGGAGAACCTGGCGTTGCCGCTGGAGGACAAGGCCGCCGAGGCACTGGAGAAGGCGCTGGAGAAGGCCTACGAGCTGGGCGTCTACAGCCCGTGGACCCTGGCCGCGCAGGACCAGGTGAACCGCCTGCGTCCGGGGGCCTACGCGCAGGTGCGGCAGGTGAACTACCGCGGCAGCGACACACTCGTCCGCTCGGACCTGGTGCGCGTGCTGGAAGGCGCCACCGCGACGACGCCGGTCCCGGCGGATTCCTCGAAGCCCTCGGATGACGAGGCGCAGACACCCACGGCGGCGCGCGGGGAGGTGCTGCGATGAAGCCGTTTCGCATCGATTCCTTTCAGGTTGGGGCGGGGAAGACGCAGATGACCTGGTTCCGTTCGCTCCTCGTCGGCTCGCTGGCTTTTACGGCGGCGTGCGCCTCGGGGCCTCAGAAGAAGCAGACCGCCGCGCCGGAGGTGACGCCGCCCGCGGCGCAGCAGCCCGCGCCCGAGCAGAAGCCGGTGCCGCCTCCCGCGCAGAAGTCCGGCAGCGCGCAGTCCGCCTTCGCGGCGGCGCTCCAGTCCTATGAAGCAGGGGACCTGGACGGTGCGCGCAAGGGCTTCGAGGCGGTGGTGGATGAACTGCCGCAGAGCCTCAACGCGCAGTTCAACCTGGGCGTCATCGCGGAGCGCCAGGGTCGCTCGGATGACGCGCGCGTGGCCTACGAGAAGGTCCTCCTGCTGGACCCGGCGCACGTGCCCTCGGTGGTCAACCTGGGCGTCATGTACCGGGAGCAGGGGCGGCTGGACGAAGCCATCGCGTTGTTCCAGCGGGCGCTGAAGACGCCTGGTCGCGAGTACGACGCGTCGCTGCTCAACAGCCTGTCCGTCACCTATCGCGTCGCCGGAAAGCTGGACGAGTCCGAGGCCGCCGCGCGCCGCGTGCTGGTGCGCAACAAGGACAACCCGGGGGCGTACAAGAACCTGGCGCACGTGGCCTACGCACGGGAGAAGTACCGGCTGGCGGAGCTGCTGGCCGGCAACGCGCGCAAGCACTCGGAGAACGACCCGGCGCTCTACAACCTGCTGGGCATGGTCTACCTGAAGCTGGACGACCGGGCGCGTGCGCTGGTGCAGTTCCAGAAGGCCATCTCCCTGGATGCGAAGTTCACCCCGGGCTACCTCAACCTGGGGGCCCTGGCGCTGAGCTACCGCGACTACGTGGGCGCCGAGCGCTCCTTCGGCAAGGCCGTGGAGCTGGAGCCGGGCTCGCCGGACGCGACGCTGTACCTGGCCTGGGCGCTGGACGGGCAGAAGGGGCGCGACCCGAAGAAGGGCCTGGCCGCGGGCGAGGCGTTCGAGAAGGTACTGGCCACGCGCTCGGACCTGCCGGAGGCCGTGTGCGGCGCGGGCTGGGCGTATGCGTCGGACCGCGCGGGCTGGCAGAAGGCCATCGCGTTCCTCGACCGCTGCAAGGGCCTGGAGACGACGACCGACAATGACAAGCAGATGATCACCGCCAAGGTCCAGGGCCTGCAAAACATGCTCAAGGCCCCACCGCCCGAGGCCGCGCCCGCCACCGCGGAAGATGAAGGCGCTGGCGCTCCGGCGGATGAGGCCATTGGCGGCGGTGGTGCGCAGCCAGCGCAGGGCGCCGAGGGCGTGGAGCCTGGACAGGACTCGGATGTGGCGCCGGCAGGCGATGCCACGGGCGGCGCGGGCGCACAGCCTGGGCAGGACGCGGATGCGATGCCCGCGGACGACGCGACCGGTGGCGCGGGCAGTGGGGCGCCGCTTGCTCCTCCCGGTGGGGAAGGTACGCCCGCGGGCAAGTGAAGCGGCTTCCCTTGGGGAGCGGCGTGCGTCGCTTCCATCGGGGCCACCTGTCACCGGCGGCATCACCCCAGCAGGCTGGCTGGAGTTTTGACGAAGAGGGACGGAACTTTTTTCCCCTCTCCAGGCTGCAGTTCCCGGAGGAGCAGGCGTGCTCCTCTGGATTCAAGGACTTGAGGTTGGACCGCGCTGTGCATTGGGAGGTTGAGCATGAGGCGACTGGTATCAGCGGTGATGGCGCTGGGCCTGTGGGCGGCACCCTCGGTGGCGATGTCACAGGAGCCGAGAGACACGGTGAAGGTCGTCCAGGAGGAGGACCGCACCGTCTTCCGGAAGAAGACGGTCATCGACTTCACGGATGTCGCGGTGGAAGGCGAGCTCACGAAGCCTGAGGGCTCATACGTCCTCCACCGGAAGAAGACGGACTTCCAGAGCCTCATCAAGGTCCGGGACAACTTCGATCCAGAGCTACAGAAGTCAGTCGACAACCTCTAGCGGCAGCGGGCGGCGGCAGTCGTTCTACGGGCGGAAGGGAAGAGGGAAAATCCTCATGGCGGCGGCGAAGAACAACGGCTTGACGCTTCGGATCACCGGGCCGGATGGCTCCACGGCGGAAGCCGTGTCGGAGGCCGAGAGCGTCATTGTGGGGTCGGGCGCTCAGGCGGCAGTGAAGATTCAGGACCCGCGGGTCTCGAATCTCCATGTGATGCTGAAGGTGGACAAGGATGGCTCGGTCACGGCCATCGACCTGGGCAGTGAGGGTGGCACGGAGGTGCGGGGACAGCGGCTCGTCCTCCCCACGGCGCTCAATCCCGGGGATGTGTTGATGGTGGGCGGCAGC
The DNA here is from genome assembly GCF_006547365.1 of Myxococcus sp. AB056. Taxonomy (NCBI): domain Bacteria; kingdom Pseudomonadati; phylum Myxococcota; class Myxococcia; order Myxococcales; family Myxococcaceae; genus Myxococcus; species Myxococcus sp. AB056. The sequence goes on from NZ_VHLB01000107.1 coordinate 14,619, forward strand.
CGGGTGGAGGTGCTCTTCGGCGCGACCCAGCCCGAGCGTCCGCTTCCCGCGGGTGCGCGGGTTGCGGGGCCGGTGTTCCAGAGGCCGGTGGCCACGCCACCGCCGCCGCGTGGCATGCAGACGCAGACGCGCGCGGACCTGCCGAACCTGGTTCCCACGCCGCCGCCGCCCATGCGCCAGGTGTCCACGGCGCTGGGCAATCGCGTGGAGCGGGTGGCCTCTCCCGGTGTGATGCCGGTCGAGCCACCCCGGCAGACGCCTCCGGGGCTCCAGCCTCGCATGACGCCCTCCACGGCGCGGACGTCCACGCCGAATGCGGCGAACACGGCCACGCCGCGGCGGACGGTGGCGCCGCACCTCCAGGAGCCGCTGCCTCCCGAGGCCATGCCCACGCCCGAGGCGCGCGTCCTTCAGGTCGCGCTGCTGTGGGGCGACACCCTGCTGGAGGTCCAGCACTTCAAGGACGGCGTGCCCGTCACCATCGGCGAGGCGAAGCAGAACTTCTTCAACGTCTTCGCGCCGTCGGTGGGCAAGAGCCACGTGCTGGCCGTCAGCAAGAAGGATGTGCTGGAGGTGCGCGCTCCCGCGGGCTCGCGCGCCTTCGTCACCAACCAGGGCAATGTGCGCACCAAGGACGCGCTGCGGGCCGCGGGCGCGCTCTCCGGTCAGGCTGGTGACGACGCCGAGCAGCGCTTCACCCTGGGCCTGCACGACCGGGTGGAGGTGTCGCTGGGCACGGTGTCCTTCGTCGCGCGCTACGTGAAGCCGTCTCCGGTCATCACCGCCGCGTCGCTGAAGGACTCCGACTTCACGTTCTTCAAGATCACCAGCATCTGCATGCTGGCGGGCCTGGCGGTGGTGCTGGCCATGGTGCTGACGCCGCGGCAGGAACTGCCGCAGAGCGCGGACATCTTCGAGTCCCAGCAGCGCGTGGCGAAGTTCCTCATCACCCCGGAGAAGCGGCTGGAGGCGAAGAAGCTCCAGCTGTCCGCGCCGGAAGAGGGCGCCAAGGCGAAGGATGAGGAAGGCAAGTTCGGCAAGGAGGAGGCGAAGCAGCAGGAAGCGGCGCCCTCCAAGCCCGGCACGCCCGTGGTGGACAAGAGCAAGAAGGAGAAGGACCGTCAGGCGGTGGGCAAGGCCGGCCTGCTGGGCGCCTTCAAGGGCATGAAGGGTGGGGCATCGGACGTGTTCGGTCCCGGCGGCTTCGGCACCGGCATCAACGACGCGCTGGGCGGCCTCAAGGGCGGCGCGGCCATGGGTGACGCCCAGGGCGTGGGCGGCGTGGGCTCGCGTGGCACGGGCAAGGGCGGTGGTGGCACCGCGCTGGGCATCGGTGGTCTCGGGACGCAGGGCACCGGCCGTGGCACGGGCGGGTCGGGCGGCATCGACCTGGGCGGCCGTGGCAAGTCCATCACCAAGGTGATTCCCGGCAAGACGACGGTGGTGGGCGGCCTGGACAAGGACGTCATCGCCAAGGTCATCCGGCGGCACCAGGGGGAGATCAAGTACTGCTACGAGTCGGAGCTGAACAAGGACCCGAGCCTCGCCGGCAAGGTGGCGGTGTCCTTCGTCATCGACCCCACGGGCGCGGTGTCCGACGCGAGTATCTCCGAGACGACGCTGAACAACGCCGCGGCGGAGCGCTGCATGCTGTCGCGAATCCGCCGCTGGAAGTTCCCGGAGCCCAAGGGCGGCGGCGTGGTGTCGGTGACGTACCCCTGGCTCTTCTCGCCCGCGGGCGCGGGAGGGTGAGCGGCGGTAGCGGCCTGTGAAGGACCCAAGTGGCGTGGACGAAACGGTCCACGCCACTTTCGTTTTTCCCCCCACTGCCGGTTCCGGGGGGGCGTCATTAACGTCTGCGGCGCTCCCGCGTTGCGCTGGGAGGGCACGTCTGTCGGGAGGACCCGTGAAGAAGTCTCAGTTGATTGCCGCGCTCGCGCTGCTGTCGTCTCCGGTTCTCGCGGCCACACCGCCGGAAGGGGTGGCGTTCGAGCCGCGCCGTGGTTTCTTCACCGAGACAGACATCGGCGTGTTCTTCACCGTGGGCGGGGAGAACGTCTACTCCAACGCCCAGACGTACCTTCAGCTCGGGGTGGGGTACGACCTCACGGAGAAGCTGTCGCTGGGGGCGCACTTCGGCCTCGGCTCGTCCGCGCAGAATTGCTTCGCGGGCTACCTGCCCGGCACGGAGACGTGCGCGCTGTCGGACAACTTCACCATGGCCTTCTTCAACCTGTCGGCGGCCTACCACGTGCGCGTCATGGACCGGCTGTTCCTCACGCCCAAGCTCGTGGCGGGCTACACGCGGCTGGATCCAGCGCCCGTGGACCCCGACGAGGGCGACCCGGGACGCGCCGTCAGCGCGCCCAACGCGGGCCTGGGCTTCGGCGTGGAGTACGCCACGGGCATGGACCACTTCTCCGTCGGCGCGGACCTGCTGGCCCGCTACATCATCGGGCCCAACATCACCTCCTTCGCCATCTTCCCGAAGGTGAAGTACACGTTCTGAAGCCCGTCTACACGAAGGGCCCGCCCCCAACGCAGTGGGAACGGGCCCTGGTGATGCGGGGCGCCCCGTGAGCGCCCCAGCAGCGCGAAGGCCTACTCGCCTTCGGCCGCGCGCTCCTCGCGCTTGCGGTCACGCTCGGCGCGGTAGCGCTCGCCCACCGCCAGCGCCTTCTTGCGCATGCGGATGGACTTGGGCGTCACCTCGACCAGCTCGTCGTCGGCGATCCACTCCAGCGCCTTCTCCAGGCTGATTTCCCGCGGCGGGGTGAGGATGACGTTCTCGTCGCGGCCGGCGGCGCGGATGTTCGTGAGCTTCTTCTCACGGCAGCAGTTCACGTTCAGCTCGGACGCGTGCGAGTGCTCGCCGATGATCATGCCCTCGTACACCGTTGTGCCGGCGCCGATGAAGAGCGAGCCACGCTCCTGGATGCTGAAGAGCGCGTAGGGCACGGTGTCGCCCAGGCGGTCGGAGACGATGGCGCCATTCTGCCGCTTGGGGATGTAGCCGAACCACGGCTCGTAGCCGTCGAACTGGCTGCTCATGATGCCCTCGCCACGGGTGATGGTGAGGAACTCCGAGCGGAAGCCGATGAGGCCGCGCGCGGGGATGCGGAACTGGAGCCGGGTGCGGCCCGAGCCCAAGGAGCCCATGTCCACCATGCGGCCTTTGCGGGGCCCCAGGCGCTCCGTCACCGCGCCGACGCTGTTCTCCGGCACGTCGCAGAAGAGCAGCTCCATGGGCTCGTGGACCTGCCCGTCGATCTCCTTGGTGATCGGCTCCGGGTTGGAGGCCGTCAGCTCGTAGCCCTCGCGGCGCATGTTCTCGATGATGACGGCCAGGGCGAGCTCGCCGCGGCCCACCACGCGGAACGCGTCCGGCGTGTCGGTGTCCTCCACGCGGACGCCCACGTTGCGGTAGGCCTCGCGGTAGAGGCGCTCACGCAGGTTGCGGGAGGTGACGAACTTGCCTTCCTTGCCCGCCAGCGGCCCGTCGTTGACCTTGAAGACCATCATCATCGTGGGCTCGTCCACGGAGATGCGGGGCAGGGCCACCGGCTTCTCCGCGTCGGCGATGGTGTCGCCGATGGAGATCTCCTCGATGCCGGCGATGGAGACGATTTCACCCGGACCCGCGTCCGGAATCTCCACGCGCTTCAGGCCGGCGAAGCCGTACAGCTTGACGATCTTACCCGGCTGCACCTTGCCGCCCTCGCGGCAGACGGAGACGGGCATGTTGGCGGTGATGCGGCCGGACTGCACGCGGCCCACGGCCAGACGGCCGACGTAGTCGTCGTAGTCCAGGTTGGCGACCAGCAGCTGCAGCGACGTCTCCTCCGACTTCGGCGGAGGCGGGATGTGGTTGATGATGGCGTCGTACAGGGGCTCCAGCGTCTTGCCGGGGACCTCCAGCTGCGTGGACGCCTGACCCTGGCGGGCAATGGTGTAGAGGACGGGCATCTCCAGCTGCTGCTCGTCCGCGCCCAGGTCGATGTAGAGCGAGTACACCAGGTCCAGCACGTCCTTCGCGCGGGCGTCCTGGCGGTCGATCTTGTTGATGACCAGCACCGTCTTCAGGCCCATGGCCAGGGCCTTGCTGAGCACGAAGCGCGTCTGGGGCAGGGGGCCTTCGGCGGCGTCCACCAGCAGGATGACGCCCTCAACGAGGCGCAGACCACGCTCCACCTCACCACCGAAGTCGGCGTGACCCGGGGTGTCGATGATGTTGATCTGCATGCCCTTGTAATTGACCGCGGTGTTCTTCGCGAGAATGGTGATGCCCTTCTCGCGCTCGAGGTCGTTCGAGTCCATCACCCGTTCGGCGACGTGCTCGTTGCTACGGAAAGTGCCCGCCTGGCGAAGCAGGTGATCGACGAGCGTGGTCTTGCCATGGTCGACGTGAGCGACAATGGCGACGTTACGAATATTTTCGCGAGGAATCATACGAACCGAACTGTGATGGCAGGTGGGGAACGCCCGAGGACGCCGGGGCTTCCGAACCCCACCGGAACCCGGGAGGTCGGCGCTTATATGCCGCGAGTGCGTCCCCTGCAATGCAGCCGGAAGCCCAGCGTTCGTGCGAGCGGGTTTTCGCTCCTGTCATCCATGAACAACGCCAGGGGGCCGGCCCCTTCCGGGGGGCTCAGGGGCCCGCAGGAGGACTCACGGCCGGTGTAGGCGTGGGTGAGGGGGCGCCGGTACGCACGTTCAGTCGCTCCCGGAGGAAGCGCTCGACGCGGGCCTCCACCCGCCCGGGGGCTTCGAGTGGGGTGGTGTGGGTGCCTTCGGGGATGAGCTCCAGTTCGGCGCCGGGGATCCGGTCGGCCATTTCCTCGGAGATCCAACCCGGCGTGAACTTGTCCTGGCCGCCCGCCACCACCAGCGTGGGGACGTCCACATGAGGCAGGTGGTCCCACGCGTTGTGCTCGGCCATGGACTCCAGGGTGCGCACGAAGACGACGGGGTCCATCCGGGCCAGGTGGTCGAAGTAGGGGGCCAGGTCGTTGCGGGCGATGCGCTCCCGGTTCATCTCCAGGGTGATGGCCAGCTGCACGGCCAGCTCCGTGCGCAGCACCGTGTGGATGATGCGGGCGGACTGCTCCGGGTAGCGCTCCACCACGCGGCGGATGAGCGGGAACGCCCGCTTGAGCGCGGTGGAGTCGTGGAAGGTGTCCAGCGGGTTGCCGTAGCTGCCGCACACCAGGACGAGCCCACACACGCGCTGGGCGTAGCGGCGCTGGAACTCCAGCGCCACCTGGACGCCCATGGAGTGGCCGAAGAGGACGACGCGCTCCATCCCCACGGCGTCGAGCATCCGCCGCAGGTCATCGCAGGTGTACAGCATGCCGATGCGAGAGCGGTCCTCGGGGACGGTGGAGCGACCGTGGCCCCGGTAGTGCCAGCGCAGCACGCGGTGGTTCCGGACCAGGTAGGGCGCCAGGTACTTCCAGGCGAAGCCGTCACAGCCCAGGCCGTCACAGAAGACCATGCCCGGAAGGCCGTCGCCCTGGACCTGGTAATACAGCTGCGCGCCATCCGGGACGCGCAGGCGGTCCTGGTGGAAGTACCGCGTGCCGGGGCTCATGCGTCGCCCATCTCCGCCTCGTCCTCGGGCAGGCCCTTGTCCAGGCCGTAGCGTGAAATCTTCAAGATGAGGTTGGAGCGGCTGATGCCCAGCTCTCGCGCCAGCCGGCTCTTGTTGTAGCGCGTGCGCATCAGTCCCTGCTGAATCATCTCCCGCTCCAGGGCTTCCACGGCCTCGTGCAGCTTGCCGTGGGCGCGCGGAGAGATGAAGGGGCCTCCTCCGGGCAACACGGCGTCGCGGATGCGGCTGGAGATGAGCTCTGCGGGGATGGACTCCAAGTCGCCCCCCAGCACGAGCAGACGTTCGATTTCGTTCTCCAACTCGCGGATGTTCCCCGGCCACGCGTACGCGCCCAGGATGGCCAGGGCCTCCGCGTCCAGCCCCCGCGCGCGCTGGCCCTCGCGGTGGTGCTTGCGCAGGAAGTGGTCGATGAGGACGGGCATGTCGTCGCGCCGCTCCCGCAGGGGCGGCAACTGCACGCGGATGACGTTGATGCGGTAGTAGAGGTCCTCGCGGAACTCGCCCCGCTTCACCAGCTCGCTCAGGTCCTTGTGGGTGGCGGCGATGACGCGGACGTTGACCTCCTTGAGCTGCGTGCCACCCACGGGCAGGAAGGTTCCCTCTTGGAGCACGCGCAGGAGCTTCACCTGCAGCGCGGCGGACATGTCGCCCACTTCATCCAGGAAGAAGGTGCCGCTGTCGGCGACCTCGAAGAGGCCCTTCTTGTCGCGCAGCGCGCCGGTGAAGGCGCCGCGGGTGTGGCCGAAGAGGGCGCTCTCCAGCAGGTTGTCGTTGAAGGCGGAGCAGTTCTGCACCACGAAGGGCTGCTGCGCGCGCGGGCCGCTGAGGTGGATGGCGCGGGCCACCAGCTCCTTGCCGGTGCCGGACTCGCCATTGATGAGGACGGTGGAGTCGGAGTTGGCCACCTTCTCCATCAACCGGAACACCTCCATCATGGGCCCGGAGCGCCCGATGATCTTCTCGAAGCGGTAGCGGTCGCTCAGCTCACGGGACGACCCGGGCGCGCCGTCCTCCTGCCGGGAGGCCTCCGCCGCTTCGTGGTTGGCGATTTCATTCGCCGCGCACTCGAGCAGGTCGGACAGCTTGCTCAGCTCGGCGCCGTCCAGGACGGGAACCTGCTCGCTCCACCCGTCCAGGGCCACGTGCTGCGGGGCGAACTGGCGCACCTTCGACTTGAGGACCTCCGCTTCGCGCGCGTCAAGAGGCTGGCGGGCGAAGCCCTCGACGAAGAGGAACCCCTCGTATTCGTTGGCGATATAGAGGGGCGCGCCCACGATGCTGAAGTTGAGGTGGCAGTCGTGGATGAGCGAGCGGCGCACCTTCTTGTTGGCCTTGAACTTCTCGTTCAGGACACGGACGGACTGGCCGCAGCGCCGCAATCCCTCTTTGGAGGTCAGGGCGGCACGGCAGAAGGCGTTCGGCGGCGGGCTGACTTCCCCGCGCTGCCACTCATGCACCACGCCGTGGCGGTCCGCGAACGTCAGCTCGACCTGCCACCACTTGCGGATGACATCCCTGAGCATGATGATGGTGTGCAGGTTCAGATGCTTCCCGTAGTCCATCCCCACCTCCGTCGCGTCTCCCCACGCTCCGGAGCAGGGGATGCCGGGCCTGGCGGCAGCCAGATTCCCGGCCTCTCATACCTCATGACTGGGCATTAGCCGCACCCCTCACTCCCGTGACTACTTCCCCTTACACCCGCGGTGAATCCGGGCATGGCCACGAGCACGACCACGGCGACGGGCATGGCCACCATCATCATCATGGCCATGGGCACGGCCATGGGCACGGTCCCCGGAGGGGCGGACTGGCGGAGGAGCGGAAGAAGGACAAGCGCCGGCTCATCTTCGCCCTGGTGCTGACGGCCACCATCGCGCTGGCGGAGGCGGTGGGCGGCTGGTTGACGAACTCGCTGGCCCTGATGTCCGACGCGGGCCACATGCTGACGGACGTGTCCGCGCTGGCGCTCAGCCTGGTGGCGCTGTGGTTCGCGGGCAAGCCGGCGGACGTGAAGAAGACGTACGGCTACTACCGGATGGAGATCCTCAGCGCGCTGCTCAACGGCGTGCTGCTGATGGGCATCACCGGCTTCATCCTCTATGAGGCATGGGAGCGGGTGCGCTCGCCGGCGCAAGTGGACATCGGGCCCATGGCCATCGTGGCGTCGGTGGGCCTCTTGGCCAACCTGGGCGCGCTGGGGTTCCTGCACCGCTCCCACTCCATGAACGTGCGCGGGGCCTTCCTGCACGTGCTGGGGGATACGCTGTCGTCGGTGGGCGTGCTCGTGGGCGCGGGCATCATGGCGTACACGGGTTGGTACGTCGTGGACCCCATCATCTCGGTGGTCATCTCCATCGTCATCGTCATCGGCGCGGTGCGGCTGGTGCGCGACGCGGTGGACGTGCTGATGGAGGCGGTGCCAGCGCACGTGGACCTGGCGCAAATCAAGGAGCTGATGCTGCGCGCGCAGGGCGTCACGGCGGTGCATGACCTGCACGTGTGGACCATCTCCAGCGGCGTGTACGCGCTGTCCGCGCACCTGGTGGTGCAGGACCCCATGGTCTGCAACAACGACGAGATTCTCTCCGCGGTGAAGCACGACCTGTACGACCGCTTCGGAATCGACCACACCACGATTCAAATCGAGAGCGAGACCTACTCCCACCTGGGCGAGGTCCACTGACGGCCCTGGGGCCCGGCCGGGGCCCCCCGTCCGCGTGCCCCAGCGGACGCTCCCAGCAGCTTCGCCTTGCCTCGGGCGGCGCGGGCGGATGATTCTCCGCGCTCCATGAACGTGCTGGACAAGGTGCTGACGTTACGGCCGGGGAACACGGTGGCGCGGGTGGGCGCGGGTTCGCGCGTTCCGCTGCTCAATCCCCGGGAGCTGCTGCGTGCCCTGGCGGAGGCGCCGGTGGCGCTGCCGTGTCTGCCGGTACAAGCGAAGGGTGCCTTGCCGGGCCTGCTGCGCGCGGCCCGGTCGGAAGACGCCGTGCTGGGGCTGGCCTGCCCACACCCGCTGTCTGACCGGGGGGCGCCCGAGCGCTTCGTCGTGGCCGCGCACCAGGTGGCCGCCGAGGCCGAACACGCGCGGCCCCTGTTCCTCCAGGCCGGGCCCATTCGCGTGGCCCGGGCGGACGCGGACACGCTGGACGCCTTGAAGGACGGCATCTACCGCGTGGTGGACGCCGGCTTCTCGCTGGTGTCGTTGGACCTGTCCCGGCTGGACTCCTACGAGGCCGTGGAGGCCGTGAATGCCCTGGTGGCGCCGGTGACCGAGCGCGAGCTGGCGCTGGAGCTGACGGGGCCGGCCGCTTCTGGCGGGTTCGTGGACGCGTACCGGACGCTGCTGGAGGGCCTCAGGCAGTGGAAGGTGCCGGTGGACTTCGTCCGTGTGCCGGAGTCCGCGCTAGGTGAGGGCGAGCCGGACGTGCGTCTGCTGCGGAGCCTGGTGGAGCTGGCCGGGGAGTACGACGCCGTGCTGTCGGTGGGTGAGGCGGGCTCGGCGCTGGCCGGCGGGCTGCCCACCTACGTGGCGGCGGGCGTGCGCAAGGTGGACTGCGTGGGTGGCTTCGAGCGGCTCGCGCTGGGGGCGTGGCCCCCGGAAGTCCGCGCCAGCGTGGAGGAGAAGGCCACTGCCGCCGGGCTGCCCGCGGGCCAGCTCCTGAGCGTGCTGGAGGAGCAACTGCCGCCGCTGGACGACGCCGCGCGGGAGAAGCTGGAGGCCCTGGCCTTCATGGAGGCCACCGAGGTACTGGCCGCGCTGGGCGCCACGCGCACGGGGCAGGCGTCGCTGCGCTTCCTGGCGGAGAAGCGGGGCGACTGAGGCCGGAGCGGTGTAGAAGGGGCCATGCGAATCGTCGCAGGCACCGCCAAGGGCCGCGCCCTGGCCGGCCCCAAGTCCTCGTCCCTTCACATCCGTCCCACGGCCGACCGCGTCCGGGAGACGCTCTTCAACGTGCTGGGCCAGTTCCTGGACGGCCAGCGGGTGCTGGACCTCTACGCCGGCACCGGCGCGCTGGGCCTGGAGGCCGTGTCTCGCGGCGCGGGGCAGGCGGTGCTGGTGGACCAGGACCGCGAGGCGCTCACCCTCTGCCGTGAGAACGCGCAGGCCGTGGGGCTCGCCGGGCAGGTGGAGGTGCTGTCCTCGCCGGTGGCCCGGGCGCTGGAGACGCTGAAGCGGCGGGGCGACCGCTTCGAGCTCATCTTCGCGGACCCGCCGTATGCCGCGCGCGTGGTGGAGACGGTGCTGGACGGCATCGTGGCCGCCGGGCTGTTGACCCCCTCTGGCATGGTGGTGGTGGAGCACGACAAGCGCGAGGCGGCGCCGGACACACATGCCGGGCTTGACCGGGAGGACCAGCGCCGCTTCGGGGACACGTTGGTGAGCTTCTATCGGGCGCCGTGAGCAGTCCTTGACCGGCTCCCGGGGGCATCCGAGACTTCCCGGCACATGCTGGTCGCCATCTATCCTGGTTCTTTTGATCCGCTCACCAACGGGCACCTGAGCCTCATTCAGCGCAGCCTGAAGATGTTCGATCGGCTCATCGTGGCCATCGCGGTGAACCCGAAGAAGACACCGCTCTTCTCCGAGGAGGAGCGGCTCACGTTGATTCGAGAAGCCGTCCAGGACGACCGGGTGGAGGTCGACGCCTTCCACGGTCTGCTGGTGGACTACGTGCGGCGCCGCAACGCGGGCGTCATCGTCCGCGGACTGCGGGCGGTGTCGGACTTCGAATACGAGTTCCAGCTCGCGAACATGAACCGCAAGCTGGCGCCCGACGTGGAGACCGTCTTCATGATGACGGGGGAGGACTACTTCTACATCTCCTCCAACCTCGTCCGGGAGGTGGCCTCCTTCGGAGGGGACGTCACCGGGCTGGTGCCGCCCAACGTGCACGAAGGTTTGAAGGCCAAGTTCGCTGGACGGAAGTAGCAGGCAGTCCCCTTGTCCGGCGTGGGGCTCCGCGTTAGGCAGGGGACATGAAACTCGCTCACCGGCTCCAGGCCATCAAGCCGTCTCCGACGCTCGCTCTCAACTCGCGCGCCAAGGCGCTCGTCGCCAAGGGTGTGGATGTAGTAGTCCTGGCCGCGGGGGAGCCGGACTTCGACACGCCGGATTACGTGAAGCAGGCCGCGGTGGACGCACTGCGAGCGGGCTTCACCAAGTACACCCCGACCAACGGCATCCCGGAGCTGCGCGAGGCCATCTGCGCCAAGCTCGAGCGGGACAACGGCTTGCGCTATACGCCGGACCAGGTGCTCGTCACCTCCGGTGGCAAGCAGGGCCTCTACAACTTCTGTCAGGCGGCGCTGGAGGAGGGGGACGAGGTCATCATCTTCGCGCCCTTCTGGGTCAGCTACCCGGACATGGTGCGGCTGGCGGGCGCCACGCCCGTCATCGTCCCCACGCGCGAGGAGGACGGCTTCGCGCCGGACCCGGACGCCATCCGCCGCGCGCTCACGCCGCGCACGCGCGCCGTCATCATCAACAGCCCAGGCAATCCCACCGGCGCCGTCTATTCGCGCGCGGCGCTGGAGCGCATCGCGGAGGTTCTGCGGCCCCACGACTGCCTCATCGTCACGGACGACATCTACGAGAAGCTGCTCTACACCGACGAACGCCTGGGCATCAGCGACGTGGCGCCGGACCTGGTGCCGCGGCTGGTGGTCGTGAACGGCATGAGCAAGGCGTACTCCATGACGGGCTGGCGCATGGGCTACGTCGCCGGGCCCAAGCCGCTTTTGGCCGGCATGCAGATGGTGCAGGACCAGTCCACGTCCAACGCCTCCTCCATTGGCCAGAAGGCCGCGCTGGCGGCGTTGCAGGGTCCGCCGGACACCATCGCCGCCATGGTGAAGGAGTACCGCGAGCGCCGTGACTTCTTCATCGCGGGACTGAACGCGCTGGACGGCGTGCGCTGCCGGATGCCCGAGGGCGCCTTCTACGCCTTCGCGGACGTGCGGGGCCTGCTGGGCCGGTCGTACAAGGGCAAGCCGGTGACGTCCGCGATGCAGCTGTCGGAAATCCTCCTCGACGACTTCCGCGTCGCCGCCGTGCCCGGTGAGCCGTTCGGCGCGGAAGGCTACGTGCGCATGAGCTTCGTCACCTCGCGCGAGGTGCTGCAGAAGGGCCTTGCCCGGCTGGGTGAGTTGGTCAAGGCCCTGAGCTGACCGCTCAGTCCGTGTAGGCGAAGGCGCGGAACTCGTCGCGGTACTTGCGGTAGACGAGGACGGCGGGGCGGCCGGAGATGTTACCCACGGCCGTCCACACGTCCTTGGGGTTGCGCAGGTCCAACCCCAGCCGCGCGGGCGCCTTGCCGTACTTCTTCTCCATGGCCTCCAGCGGCATCACCTCCACGTCATAGAGGGTGATGAGGTCCGTGCGCTTCAGTCGCAGCTGCTTCACCCACGCCGACACCAGCTCCTCCGGCGTGGCGTAGCGCTCCGCCTCCAGGCTGAAGGGGTAGAGCAGCTCGTTCGAGGCGGTGCGGACGTCCCCCGTCAGCAGGGACTGGAGGAGGAAGCGCGCGTCCGCCTGGATGTCCTTGCGGATCTGCTCCTCGGGGGACAGCGGCGGCGCCTCCGGGATGGCGTCGCGCTTGAAGTCGGCAAATCCAGGAGGCAGTTCGACCGGCGGTGCGTCCGCAGGGGGCGGTGTGGGCGCCGCGCGGGGCGACTCGGCGGCGGCTGCCGACTTCGGAGCGGCGGGGGCCTCGGGCTTCGGGGCCGCGGCCTCGGCCTTCTTGGTGGCGGCGGTGCCTTTCTTCTTGGCGGGTGCCACAGAGGGAGCCGGCGCAGCGGGCGCTTCAGCGGCTGGTGGCGTCGCGGGCGCCTCGGCCTGCTTGGGCTCCGCCTCGGCCTGCTTGGGCTCCGCCTCGGCCTGCTTGGGCTCCGCCTCGGGCGTGGGCTC
>NZ_VHLB01000108.1:0-26906 GCF_006547365.1 Myxococcus sp. AB056
CTCCCCCGCATTCCCATACTCCCGCCGCTCAGCCGGCGCCGCTCGTCGCATCCACCCCTCCCCCTGCGGACCTCCCCCTGGAGGCAACCCGCCACGTCGCCTCAGACGTTAACGGGGCCGTCCGACATCTGCGCGAAGCCCGGGTGCGAGGTGACGTGCAGCACCTGCGTCAGCGTGCCCAGGTGCTTCAGCATGCGGGCGATGAGGGGCAGCTTCACCTCCTCCATCCCCGTGAAGACGTCCTCCAGCAGAAAGGGACGCTTCACGCGGGCGCTCGCCTTCTCCACCACCGTCATCCGCAGGGCCAGGTAGTACAGGTCCAGGTCCTTCGCGGGGAGCTCGCCCACCGGCACCCGCCGGCCCGAGGCCAGGGCGAAGGCCTTGCCCTCGCGGTCCCACTCGATGCCCTGGTACCGCCGGTCCGTGAGCGCGGTGAGGTACTGGACGCAGCGCTCCTTCAGCATCGCCTGCACGGACAGGATGTCCGTGGTGAACACGTCCGCCGCCTGGGACAGCAGCATGGGCGACGGATCCTCCAGCGTCTCCACAGGCACGGAGCCATCCGGGCCCGGCGCGGCCGGCGGCGGAGGCGCCTTGGCCAGGGCAATGGACTCCTTCAGCCGGCCCATCTCACGCTCCACCTCGCGCACGTCGCGCACGTAGGTGCCCTTCTGCGTCAGCTCATCGTTGAGCGCTTCCGCCTCCGCCTTCAGCGACTGAACCTGAGCGGCCGCCGCGAGGTAGTCCGGATCCGACTCCATGGTGTGCAGTTGGTCCTGCAGCTCGGCCACCCGCGCAGCCAGCAGCTCCTTGCGCTCCAGGGCCGGGGCGATGCCATCCAGCTCTTCCACGTCGAGCGCCTTCTGAGCCATGCGCAGCGGCGCGGCTTCCGCCTCGTACTCCTCGAGGATCTTCTTCTCCCGGATGTCGAAGCGGTTCTCCTTGCTGCCATGCCGCGTGGCCTTTTGCAGGTCATCCACGTAGCGAAGCGCCAAGAAGGCGGCGACACCGAAGGCCGGGATGTCCAGCAGCGCCAGGTAGCGGAAGGTCCGGTCCACTCCAAAGCCCAGGCCCACGGCCAGCGCCAGCAACAGAACTCCCGCGCCCAGGCCGGCCCAGAACCCCATGTTCTGCGTCAGGGGCGGCACCGACGCGGGACGAGCCTCCACCTCGTTCTCCCGGTCCGCGTTGAGGCGCGCCAGGGCCTCGTCACGACGGGCAATCACCTTGGGGTGGCGCTTCAGCCGGTTCACGATGTCCTGCGGCAGCCCCAGGGACTCGGGCGTGGGCGCCGCGCGCCAGGCGGCCTCGGCCTCGGCGATGGCCACCTTGAGCCCCTCGGTGCCCTTCAGCCGCTGCTCGGCGTCGAAGATCTGGGACGCCACGCCGTCCGCCTTGAACTGAAGGCTGTCCACCTCCGTGGAGGCAGCCAGTTCCTGCTCCAGCGCGCGCAGCTTCGCCTCCGCAGCGGGGATGTCCTCCGCGGGCAGCACCGTGGAGGCAGACGCCAATGATGGGTACCTGCCGGACGTCTTGGGGTCCACCTTCGCCGCGGCGGCAGCGGCCTTCCTCGGGCGTCGTGAGGGAAGCTGCGCGGACTGAAGGCAGTACACCTGCTCGAACGTGGTCTTCGGTGGAAGTCCCGCCTGTCCGCGAAGGAACTGGCTGATCTCCGACGCGTCCGACGAGACGAGCTCCGGCTGCTGCGTCGTGGGATTCATCCGGTGCAACGTTCCGGAGCCGCCGAGGTCACGCAGCACGCGGTACGTCACCCCATCCACCCCGACGAACGTCAGGGCCGCCTTGCCCGACTTCGCACCGGTGGCGATGAAGCTGGCGTCAGTGCCACGCCCATCCGCGAAGAGCAGCGCGAGGGAGAGGCCCGCCAGGGGGCTCGACTCCGCCGAGGGCGGTTTGAGGACGAGGTATCCCGCCTTCAGGGCAAAGCGCCCCGCGGGGGAGAAACCGCGGACGTTCTGGACGGCGACTTCGGCGAATTGCATGGCTCGCGCATGTTAGCGCGAATGAAAAAAGGAGCGTCCGGGATCGGACGCTCCTTTTCACTGCTCAGGCGCTGGAAGCGCTCAGGAGGCCGAGGCGGCCTTCTTGGACGGCTTCGGCTCTTCGATGACGTCGACGCGCGCCGCCTTGCCCTTGAGGTCACGGAGGTAGAACAGGCGCTTGCGGTTCACGTCACCGCGCGACAGGACCTCGATCTTCTCGTAGCGGGGGCTGTGCAGCGGGAACACGCGCTCCACGCCGACGCCGAAGGAGAGCTTCCGCACCGTGAAGGTAGCGCGGTGGTTGCCCTTGGTCTTCCGGATGACGATGCCCTCGAACGCCTGCACGCGCTCCTTCTCGCCCTCCTTGACCTTCCAGTGGACGCGCACGGAATCACCGGTATTGAACACGGTGACGTCCTGGCGCAGGAACTTGGCCTCGATGTGCTGAATGGCGGCGTTGCGCATGACAAACTCCGGAAAACTTGAACTGACGCGATGGTCGCGTGAAGAGCGGGCCGTACTAACAGAGAGAGCGGTGTCGGACAAGCCCTGATGATCCAACTCGCTAGCAACGCTCAGGGTTACAGCTCTTCCTCCCGACGGGCCAGGAGTTTCTGGTCGGCCTTCGACAGCACCACGCGGGCATACAGGTCCGGGCGGCGCTCATGGGTGAGCACCAACGACTTCCAGCGCCGCCAACGGGCAATCCGGGCATGGTCGCCGGACTGCAGGGCGGCCGGCACCTCGACGCCCCGGAAGACAGGCGGGCGGGTGTACTGGGGATGCTCCAGCAGGCCTTCCTCGAAGCTCTCCGTGACGGACGAGTCCACGTTGCCCAGCACCCCGGGCACCAGCCGCGCCACCGCGTCCACCACCGTCATGGCCGCCAGCTCGCCGCCAGTGAGAACGAAGTCCCCCAGGGACAGCTCCCCGTCGAGGTGCGCCATCACCCGCTCGTCCACGCCCTCGTAGCGGCCGCAGACCAGGATGAGACCCGCCTCGTGACGGACCAGCTCACGCGCAGTGGCCTGGGTGAAGGTAGGCCCTCGGGGGCTCATGAGCAGCACCCGCGCGCCCGGATGCCGCGCTTTGGCCGCCTCAATCGCGGCGACCAGCGGCTCCGGCTTCATCACCATGCCGGCGCCACCGCCGTAGGGCGCGTCGTCGGTGACGCGGTGCTTGCCCTCGGCGTACTCGCGGATATCCGTGATGGTGGTGGCCAGCAGGCCCTTCTCCTGAGCCTTCCCGAGGATGCTGGCCCCCAGGTATCCGGTCACCATGCCGGGGAACAACGTGAGGATCTCCACCGGATACGGTGGGCTCATTCCGCGTCCTCCGGGCCTCCACCTGACTCGGCGCCCTTGCGTCCCGCCTCCACGTACTCGGGCGGATGGATGACGATGCGCCGCGCCTCGAGGTCCACGGTGGGGACGAACTCGTCGGCGAAGGGAACCACCAGCTCCTCGCGCCCGGAAGCGCGAATGACCAGGTTCGGCACCTCGCCGGTGGTCCAGATCTCCTCCACCCGGCCCAGCGCGTTCCCGTTGGCGTCCACGGCCTCGAGCCCCACCAGGTCCCCCTGGAAGAACTCGCCCTCCGCGGGTGGCTCCAGATCCTCGCGGAAGACGAACACCTTGGCGCCCACGAGCGCCTCCGCGTCGTTCCGCGACTCCACGCCTTCGAGGACCACGATGTCCTCCTTGGGCGTGGGCCGGAGCGCCTCCAGCCGCATTTCCCGCTCCACACCGGCGCGCGTCCGCACCCAGATGCGATCGACGGTGTCGAGCGTCTCCGACGCCGGATCCAATGCGCGAATGGCGACCTCGCCACGCAGCCCGTGAGCACGCGCGACGTATCCCAACTCCAGATAGGGACTGGTGGCCGTCACTGCGCGGAGTCCGGCGCGACCGGAGCGCCTGCTGCATTGCGCCGGTCGTCGAGAATCTCCAGGCGGACCTTCTGCCCGGACTTCTGTGCGGCGGCATTGAGCAGCGTCCGGAGGGCATTCACGGTGCGCCCGTCACGGCCGATGACCTTGCCGACGTCCTCGGCGGAGACCTTCAGCTCGAAGAGCCGGGCCCCTTCCGCCTCGGAAATGCGCAGGCTGACCTGGTCAGGATGATCGACCAGGGCCCGCGCCAGATAGTTGAGAAGCTGCTCCACGTCCACTCGGGCGTGGCTCAGACCGCGGGAGCGGGCTTGGCCTTACCGGCGACCTTGATCAGGTCCGCAACGGTCTCAGACGGCGTCGCGCCAGTCTTCAGCCAGTAGTTGAGGCGCTCCTCGTTGAACTCCACCTTCGGCGGCTCCTGGTTCGGATCGTACGCGCCCACGGCCTCGATGAACTTGCCGTCCCGGGGGTTGCGGGAATCGGTGGCGACCACGTGGTAGTACGGCTTCTTCTTGACGCCCGCGCGGGCAAGACGGAGGACAACGGCCATTGAATGCTCTCCAACAAACAGGAAACGTCTTAGGAAAGGGGTGGCGCTCTTAACGCCGCTCCCGTTGGATTGTCAAGGAAGTTCGGGAACTTATGTCGTACTATCGGCCCCGGCTTGTGTCTCGCCGCGATTGGCGAGCTGCCCGCAGGCGCCGGCGATGTCCCGGCCCCGGTTCCTGCGGATGTAGGCGGCGACGTGGCCGTCCGCGAGGATGGCGCGGAACTCCTCCGCCCGCTCCTCGCCGGTGGTGTGGAACCCCAGGCCGGGATTCTCGTTGTAGGGGATCAGGTTCACCTTCACCGGGATGCCCTTGAGCAGCTCGATGAGCCGGTGCGCGTCCTCGTCCGCGTCGTTGAAGCCCTTGATGAGGACGTACTCGAAGGTGATGCGGCGGCCCTGACGCAGCGGGAACTTCCGGCAGGCGTCCAGCAAGGCCGCGATGTTCCACTTGCGGTTGACGGGCATCGTCTTGCTGCGCTGCTCGTCCGTGCTGGCGTTGAGGGAGATGGCCAGCTTGACGTCCGTCTCCTTGCCGAAACGCTCAATCATCGGCACCAGCCCCACGGTGGAGACGGTGATGTGCCGGTGGCTGAAGTTCGGCCCGTCCTCGGACTGGAGGATGGAGAGCGCCGTCTTGAGGTTTTCGAAGTTGTGGAGCGGCTCCCCCATCCCCATGAACACCAGGTTGGAGAGCGGGCGGAGCGTCTCGTGCCCCTCGTTCTTGCGGACCTCGCGGTTCACCGCGTGGACCTGGGCCACAATCTCGCTGGGGGTCAGGTTGCGCTTGAGCCCCATGGTGCCCGTCATGCAGAAGCCGCAGGCCATGGCGCAGCCCACCTGCGTGGACACGCACAACGTCCTGCGGTCCTCGGTGGGCATGTAGACGGATTCGATGAAGCGCCCGTCCCGCGTCTTCCACCGGTACTTGATGGTGCCGTCGGTGCTGCGCAGCTCGCAGTCCTTCACCAGGGGGACGATCTCCGCCCGCGCCCTGAGCTTCTCGCGCAGGACCTTGGAGAGGTCCGTCATCTCGTCGAACGAGGTGGCGCCGCGCTGGTGCAGCCAGCGGTAGATCTGCGGGGCACGGAAGGCGCGCTCACCCAGTTCCTCGGTGACGAAGCGCGACAGCGCCTCCAACGACAGGCTGGCCACGTCCACCAGCTTGGCGGGCGCGGGAGCCGGCAAGGGCTCGGTGACTGGCAGGGAGGTGGCGGAGGTCTCTGACATCGTCGTTGCGCTTAACGGTGGGCCCAGGGGCGTCCCTTCCCACACCTGGGCACGGCAAGTCAAAGGAGCCCATGCTCCCCTGCCCGCTTCGTGGACACTACCCGGTAGTGTCTCCTGGAAGAACAGCGGCCCGGGCCCGCGCCTTCTGGGAGCGCGGACACCGGGCCTGGAATGGCGGCCCGCAGGGGGCCGGCCGGCTACTTCTGGTACGGGTAGGAGTGGATCTCCGTCTCCCGGAAGAAGTACGCGATCTCGATCTTCGCGTTCTCCAGGCTGTCGGAGCCGTGCACCGTGTTCTTGTCGATGCTGGTGGCGAAGTCCTTGCGGATGGTGCCCTCGGCCGCCTGCGCGGGGTTGGTGGCGCCCATGATGTCCCGGTTGGCCAGGACCGCGTTCTCACCTTCCAGCACCATCAGGACCACCGGGCCGGAGATCATGAACTGCACCAGGTCCTTGAAGAAGGGCCGGGCCTTGTGGACCGCGTAGAAGCCCTCGGCCTGCGCCTGGGACAGGTGCTGCAGGCGGATGGCGACCGGCTTCAGCCCCTTCTCCTCGAAGCGGCTGATGATCTTCCCGATGACGCCCTTCTCCAGGCCGTCCGGCTTGATGATGGACAGCGTACGCTCGATAGCCATGTGACTGGCTCCTTGTCGTGTTTCCGTTGGGGTTTAGCGCTTCTTCGGAGCGCCCCGCTTGAGGGCCTCCTGAAGGGTGGTGCCCAGTTCGGCGGGGCTGGCGGCCATCAGGATGCCCGCGGCCTCCATGGCCTTGATCTTCTCGGTCGCCGTGCCCTTGCCGCCGGAGATGATGGCGCCGGCGTGGCCCATGCGCTTGCCCGGGGGCGCGGACTGGCCCGCGATGAACCCGGCGATGGGCTTGGTGAACTCGCGCGCCACGTACTCGGCGCCGCGCTCCTCGGCGTCACCGCCGATTTCGCCAATCATGATGACGGCGTCGGTGTCCGGGTCCGCGTTGAAGAGCTTCAGCACGTCCACGAAGTCCGTGCCGTTGACCGGGTCACCGCCGATGCCCACGGCGGTGGACTGGCCCAGGCCCAGCTGGGTGAGCTGGTGCACGGCCTCGTAGGTCAGCGTGCCGGAGCGGGACACCACGCCGATGCGGCCCGGCTTGTGGATGTGGCCCGGCATGATGCCAATCTTGCACAGCGCGCCCGGCGTGATGACGCCCGGACAGTTGGGGCCGACCAGCCGGATGCCCGGCTTGCCCTGCAGGTAGCGCTTGGCGCGCACCATGTCGTTGACCGGGATGCCCTCGGTGATGACGATGATGAGGGCCACGCCCGCGTCCGCGGCCTCCATGATGGAGTCAGCGGCGAAGGGGGGCGGCACGAAGACCACGGACGTGTTCGCGCCCGTCGCCTTCACCGCCTCGGCCACCGTGTTGAACACGGGGACCTTGCCTTCGAACGTGGTGCCGCCCTTGCCCGGAGTCACACCGGCAACGAGCTTCGTGCCGTACTCGAGCATCTGCTTCGCGTGGAACGAACCCGCCGAGCCGGTGATGCCCTGGCAGAGGACCTTCGTGTTTTCGTTGACGAGGATGGCCATGGCGTTCTTTCAGGAAAGAGTGCGCGGGATTACTT
Source organism: Myxococcus sp. AB056 (assembly GCF_006547365.1). Classification (NCBI taxonomy): domain Bacteria; kingdom Pseudomonadati; phylum Myxococcota; class Myxococcia; order Myxococcales; family Myxococcaceae; genus Myxococcus; species Myxococcus sp. AB056. The sequence continues at coordinate 7,275 of NZ_VHLB01000108.1, forward strand.
CACCGCAGCGACGGCCTTCTCCGCCGCCTGACGCAGGTTGTCCGCCGGGGTGATGGCGAGGCCGGAGTTGCTCAGCAGCTCCTTGCCCTTCTCGACGTTGGTGCCTTCCAGCCGCACCACGAGCGGAACCTTGAGCTGGACCTCCTTCGCCGCGGCGATGATGCCCTCGGCGATGACGTCGCACTTCATGATGCCGCCAAAGATGTTGACCAGCACGGCCTTCACGGCCGGGTCCGCCAGGATGAGCTTGAAGGCCGCGGTGACCTTCTCCTTGTTGGCGCCGCCGCCCACGTCCAGGAAGTTGGCCGGGCTGCCGCCCACCAGCTTGATGGTGTCCATGGTGGCCATCGCCAGGCCGGCGCCGTTCACCATGCAGCCGATGTTGCCATCCAGCGCGATGTAGGCCAGGTCCCACTCCTTGGCCTGGATCTCGCGGGGCTCCTCTTCGGCCAGGTCGCGGTACTCCAGCAGGTCCTTGTGCCGGTAGAGCGCGTTCTCGTCGAAGGTCACCTTCGCGTCGAGCGCCACCACACCGCCATCCTTCAGGATGACCAGCGGGTTGATCTCCACGAGCGAGGCGTCCGTGTCGATGAACATCCGGTACAGCGCCGAGCAGAACTGGGTGAACTTGTTCACCGTGGGGCCCGTCAGGCCCAGCCCGAAGGCCAGCTTGCGGCCCTGGAAGTCCTGGAAGCCCACGGCCGGGTCCACCGACTCGCGGAGGATCTTCTCCGGGTGCTTCTCCGCCACCTCTTCAATCTCCACGCCGCCCTCGCGGGAAGCCATGAAGGTGATGCGGCTGGTGGCGCGGTCCAGCGTCACGCCCAGGTACAGCTCCTGGCCAATGGCGAGACCTTCTTCGATGTAGACCTTGTGGACCGTCTGGCCTTCCGGCCCGGTCTGGATGGTCTTGAGCTTCATGCCAAGCATCTGCTTGGCCAGCTCCTTGGCTTCCGCGGGGCTCTTGGCCAGCTTCACGCCGCCGCCCTTGCCGCGGCCACCCGCGTGGATCTGGGCCTTCACGACGACCACAGAAGTGCCGAGCTCCTTCGCGGCGGCCTCCGCGTCGTTGGCGGAAATGGCGAGGATGCCCTTCGGCGTGGGCACGCCATACTTCCGGAAGATTTCCTTGCCCTGGTACTCGTGGATCTTCATCGAGGCTCCGGTGGAGACGAGGGAGACAGCCTGAACAGAGGCGTCAGCGCCGGGCCCTCATTGCGCAGAAAAGGACGGAGTGCAAGACCGTTTGACCCCGGTACACCTGCATCGTCCGACAGGGTGCACGGCAGATAATCAGGGATGTCCGCGAAGATGAGCCTGCCTTCACCGCAGGGTTTTCCACGGACAGCCAAACAGCGACGGCCCCGCCCGGCGTCTCGAATGGACGCCGGCCCGGGGCCGCTTGAAGCCAGAGAACACCGGGAAGTCGCTGGCGAGCGCCCTACCCCGGACCGCTGCCGTGGCCCTTGGGGGCCTCGTCCTGGAAGAAGATGTCCTTGATGGTGAGCTTGGTCACCTCGCGGTTCATCACTGCGATGGAGGTGACGAGCGGAATCTCCTTCGGGCAGACCTTCACGCAGTTCTGCGCCTTGCCGCAGTCCTGGATGCCGCCGGGCCCCATGAGCGAGCGCACGCGCTCCTCGGAGTTCATCTTGCCCGTGGGGTTCATGTTGAACAGGCGGGCCTGGCTGATGGCCGCCGCGCCCACGAAGTCGTTCTCCTGCGTCACCTGGGGGCACGCCTCCAGGCAGCTTCCGCAGGTGATGCACGTGGACAGCACGTACATCACCGACTGGTCCACGGGCGCCTGGCGCGGGCCCGGCCCCAGGTTGTGCGTGCCGTCGATGGGCACCCAGCCCTTGATGCGCTTGAGCGCGTCGAACATGCGGTCGCGGTTCACCGTGAGGTCACGCACCACGGGGAACTTGCTCATGGGCTCCAGCGTGATCGGCTGCTCCAGCTTGTCGATCAGCGCCGAGCAGGCCATGCGCACGCGGCCGTTGATGTTCATGGCGCAGCTGCCACAGACCTCCTCCAGACATGCGGCGTCCCAGATCACCGGGGCCACGCGCTTGCCCTCCACGGTGACGGGGTTGCGCTGGATCTCCATCAGGCACGAGATGACGTTGGCGCCCTTCACATAGGGAACCTTGAACTCATCGAAGTGACCTGGCTTCGCGGGATCATCCTGCCGCCAGATGCGGAAGGTGATGGTCTTGGTGGTGACAGCGGATGCTTGTGCAGTGTCCATGTGGCTCGACCCTTCACTTCCAAATCGGTTGAGTGGTTCCCGTCTCAGGCGTACCAGCGCGGCTCGGGGTCGAGCACGGGCGTGGGGATGTCCTCGTAGTGGATCTTCGGGCCGGCCTCGCTGTACGTCGCGATGGTCGTCTTCGCCCACTTCTCGTGGCGCGCACGCCACAGGCTCATCCACTCCGGGTCCTGCGTCGGGTCCTTCGTCTTCGGTTCGGGCAGCGAGAAGTCCGGCTTGTAGTGGGCGCCGCGGCTCTCGTCGCGGAGCAGCGCGCTGGTCGCGATGACCTCGCCCAGCTCGAACATGTTCCACAGCTGGTTGGTGTACGACAGCGCGCGGTTGGCCACGTTGCCCGTGTCCAGCACGTTGACGTTCTTCCAGCGCTCCTTGAGCTCGCGGATCTTCTCGATCGTCTTCTTCAGACGGTCGTTGTAGCGCACGACGGTGCAGTTCTCCGTCATGGTGTCGCCCAGTTCCTTGGCGAGCCCGTACGGATTCTCCGGGCCGCTCATCTTGAGCATGGTGGCGAAGCGGTCCTGCCAGTACTGCCTGGCGGCCTGGAAGTGCTTCTCCGGCATCGCCGCGGCGCTGGTGCTCTGGCTCTTGGCGAAGGACGCCATGGCCGGGCCGCCGATCATGCCGGAGTAGATGCACGACAGCAGCGAGTTCGCGCCCAGGCGGTTCGCGCCGTGGAAGGCGTAGTCCGCCTCGCCCGCGGCGTAGAGGCCGGGGATGGTGGTGGACTGGTTCTTGGGGCTGCCCTCGGCCGGCGTCTGCGTCTTCGGGTCGGCCTCGAAGTTCACGTACAGGCCGCCCATGGAGTAGTGCATGCCCGGGAAGATGACCATGGGCACCTTGCGCGGGTCGTCACCGACGAACTTCTCGTAGATCTCCATGACGCCCTTGATCTTGGCGTCCAGCACCGGCGCGGGGATGTGCGTGACGTCCAGGTACACGCCGTCCCGGCCGTTGATGCCCATGCCCAGCTCGCGGCAGACCATGAAGATCTCGCGGGTGGCCACGTCGCGCGGCACCAGGTTCTTGTACTTGGGGTACTTCTCTTCCAGGAAGTACCAGCGCTCCGCCTCCGGGATCTGCTGAGGCGCCCGCGTGTCGCCCTTCTTGCGGGGCACCCAGACGCGGCCACCCTCGCCACGCACCGACTCGCTCATCAGGCGGAGCTTGTCCTCGCCCGGAATCGACGTCGGGTGCACCTGGATGAACTCACCGTTGGCGTAGTGCGCGCCCTCCATGTAGGCGCGGCCCGCCGCGGTGCCGGTGTTGATGATGGAGTTGGTAGAGCGCCCGAAGACGATGCCCGGACCACCCGTGGCCAGGCAGACAGCCTCGGCCGGGAAGGTGCGGATCTCCATGGTGCGCAGGTCGACGGCCACGCTGCCGATGCAGCGCCCGTTGTCGTCCTTCACCGTGCCGAGCCACTCCCAGTACTCGTACTTGGTGACCTTGCCCTCGGCCTCATAGCGGCGGACCTGCTCGTCCAGCGCGTAGAGCAGCTGCTGGCCGGTGGTGGCGCCGGCGAAGGCCGTGCGGTGGTGCAGCGTGCCGCCGAAGCGGCGGAAGTCCAACAGACCTTCCGGCGTGCGGTTGAACGTCACGCCCATGCGATCCAACAGGTAGATGATGCCCGGCGCGGCATGACACATGCCCTTCACCGAAACCTGCTCCGCGAGGAAGTCGCCGCCGCGCAGCGTGTCCTTCACGTGGATGTCCGGGTGGTCGCCTTCGCCCTTGGTGTTCACCGCGCCGTTGATGCCGCCCTGGGCACAAACGGAGTGGGAACGCTTCACCGGGACGAGCGAGAGCACATCCACCTGGTGGCCCGCCTCCGCGAGCTTGATCGTCGTCATCAGCCCGGCGAGGCCGCCGCCCACCACCGTGAACCGCGCTGCTGGTGCCATCATCGTCTCCTTGACTGCCGGACGTCGGACACTGCTCGTTTGAGCCGGCCCGCCAGGTGGCGCGCCAGGGCCCGGACGTCCCGTGCGAGTTCTACAGGCTAGTTAACTTGGTGAAAACGCGCTGCAACGATGGCGTCCGGGGCAATTAGCCCGCGTCATCCACAGCATCAGGCACAGGGCCCGCCGGGTTTCCCCAGCGGGCCACACGTGACTGTCCAGCGACTACAGCTTGACCGAGTCGACCGTCTTCTTGACCGACTGGAAGGACTTCTCCAGCTCGGCCTTCTCACTGTCGTTCAGCTCGACGGTGTGGATCTTCTCCACGCCGCCCGCGCCGATCTGCACGGGGACGCCGAAGAAGTAACCGTTGATGCCGTACTGGCCCTCCAGGAGGGCGGCGGCCGGCAGCACGCGCTTGCGGTCCAGCAGGAAGCTCTCCGCCATGGCGATGGCGGACGCCGCGGGGCCGAAGTAGGCGCTGCCCGTCTTGTACAGGCCGACCAGCTCCGCGCCGCCCTCACGGGTGCGCTTGATGATGGCGTCCAGCTTGTCCTTGGCGATCAGCTCCGTCAGGGGCACGCCGCCCACCGTGCTGTGGCGGACGAGCGGAACCATGTCGTCGCCGTGGCCGCCCAGCACCAGGGCCTCCACGTCGCGGATGGAGCAGCCGAGCGCCTCGGCGACGAAGCACTTGAAGCGGCTGGTGTCCAGCACGCCCGCCATGCCCGCGACCATGTGCTTGGGCAGACCCGCGATCTTGTGGAGCGCGAACACCATCGCGTCCAGCGGGTTGGCCACGTTGATGACGAAGGCGTTGGGGGCGTGCTGCTTGATGTTGCCCGCCACGTCCGTCATGATCTTCAGGTTGATCTCGAGCAGGTCCTCGCGGGACATGCCCGGCTTGCGGGGCATGCCGGCCGTGATGATGATCACGTCCGAGCCGGCCACGTCCTTCCAGTCCGTGGTGCCCTTCACGCGGCAGTCGTAACCGTCGACCGCGGCCAGCTGGTTGATGTCCAGCGCCTTGCCCTTGACCAGACCCTCGGCCGCCGGGATGTCGTACAGCACCACGTCACCGAGCGACTTCTGCACGGCGAGCAGCGCCAGGTTGCCGCCGATCTGACCGCCGCCGATGAGGCCGATCTTCTTCTTGCCATTCTGAGCCATGGATTCGCCTCTTCCAGATCCCCGTCCGGGGACTACATGTTCTTGATGATGGCCTGCCCGAACTCGGAGCACTTGACCTCGGAAACGCCGCTCTGCCCTTCCTGCTTCATCAGGCGGGCGAAGTCGTAGGTCACCGTCTTGCTGGCGATGGCGCGGTCCATGCCCTGGATCATCAGGTCGGCCGCCTCGTGCCAGCCCAGGTGCCGGAACATCATCTCACCAGAGAGGATGACCGAGCCCGGGTTCACCTTGTCCTGGTCGGCGTACTTGGGCGCCGTGCCGTGCGTGGCCTCGAACACCGCGTGGCCCGTGACGTAGTTGATGTTGCCGCCCGGCGCGATGCCGATGCCGCCCACCTGGGCCGCCAGCGCGTCCGACAGGTAGTCACCGTTGAGGTTCAGCGTGGCGATGACGTCGAACTCGTCCGGACGGGTGAGGACCTGCTGCAGGGTGATGTCCGCGATGGAGTCCTTGATCAGGATCTTCCCGGCGGCCAGCGCGGCCTTCTGCTCCGCGTTGGCGGCGTCCTCGCCCTTGGCGGCCTTGGTGGCCTCCCACTGGTCCCAGGTGTAGACCTTGTCACCGAACTCCCGGGCGGCCAGCTCGTAGCCCCACTTGCGGAAGGCGCCCTCGGTGAACTTCATGATGTTGCCCTTGTGGACCAGCGTGACGCTCTTGCGCTTGTGGTCCACGGCGTACTGGATGGCGGCGCGGATCAGCCGGTCGCTGCCCTCGTGGGACACCGGCTTGATGCCCAGGCCCACGTCGGACGGGAAGCGGATCTTCCCGAACTCCTTCGGGAACTCCTGCTTCAGCAGGCCCAGGAACTTCTCCGCGGCGGCCGTGCCGGCCTCGAACTCGATGCCCGCATAGATGTCTTCCGTGTTCTCACGGAAGATGGTCATGTCGACCTTGTCCGGCGTCTTCACCGGGCTGGGCACGCCCTTGAAATAGCGCACGGGGCGCAGGCAGACGTACAGGTCCAGCATCTGCCGCAGGGCCACGTTCAGCGACCGGATGCCGCCGCCCACCGGCGTCGTCAGGGGGCCCTTGATGCCCACCAGATAGGTGCGGAACGCCTCGACCGTCTCATCGGGCAGCCAGTTGTTGACCGCCTTGAAGGACTTCTCGCCGGCCAGGACTTCGTACCAGGCGATCTTCTTCTTGCCCTTGTAGGCCTTCTCCACCGCGGCGTCGAACACCGCCTGGGACGCACGCCAGATGTCGCGGCCGGTGCCGTCGCCCTCGATGAAGGGGATGATCGGGTTGTCCGGGACGGACAGCTTGCCGCTCTGCAGGGAGATCTTTTCTCCGGATGACGGGGGCGCCATGGATGTGCTCCTGAGAAGGTGTGACCGTGTAAGAATCGGCGGGGGATAGTCGAGAACCCGCCCCGCGACGTCAAGGAGTTTGGCCACGGGCTCACGCGGAACGACTTATCGGAGCCAAAGGCCGGGCGCGGAGTAACGGCCGGCCCTCGCGCGAGCACGAAACGACACGCTCAGCATCCCCGGCGGCTCAACGAAAAAGGAGGGCCAGGCACTGGCGGCCCGCCCTCCTCTTCCGCTTCAAGTCGTGGATCAGCGGCGGGCATGGCGGCCCGCCCGGACTACCAGCTGGACATCCCCGGCGCGGGCAACTCCACCGTCACGGTGATGCCGGCGGCCGTGCTGCTGGCCACCTCCAAGGTGCCACCCATGGACTCCGTCAGTTCCCGGGCCCGGGCCAGCTTGCGGTGCAGCGGCCCCACCAACATGGGTGACAGGAAGACAGCCTGGAGCTCCCGCGAGGACAGCGACGCCCCCGCGACCTGGACCTGGAAGCGGGGCGGCAGGTCCCCGAAGTCGTCGGCGGAATCCACCATCACACGAACGCCCTGCCCGTTCGATGCATCCGCCGCGTGCGCCAACAACAGCAGCAGCACCTGCTGCAGCCGCCGGTGACTAACATTAGCGGGGACCGGATCCTCGGGAAGCTCCAGGGAAACCGGCACTCCTCGCAAGCGGCGCGTGACTGAGAGGAGCTCCACCGCGCCGCCAACGACCTCCGCGACATCCACCCGGAGTACGTCTGGCGAGTCCACCAGCATCAGGCCCGCGACGCGGCCGTGAACAGGCGCCTGGAGTTGCTCCAAAGCCTGCGTTCCTCCCACAGCGCTCACGACAGCACTCATCCCTCACACCTCCCGCTCGCTGGACTGAGGGAACTCTAACGAGCGGGTCTGACGAACGCCATTTCACTGCGAGAAAGTACGCACAGCCTGCCAGACTTATGACATTACAGCCGCGCAGCATCTTGGCCGTATGAGTGTGCCGTCGCGGCGAATCGCTTCGTAAGACTTGGAAGTGGGCTGCTGTCACCTACGACCCACGGACGTCCATTCCGCCAGCCAGAAAACAGCCTGACTGCACAAATCCGATTTGACTGTTCCTCGGAAATCCGTATGATACGGACCTATAGCGATTCGCCGCCTAACGCAGCACCGCTGGAGCAGGGAGGAACAACCGTGCTTGCAATTTCGACGACTGCATCTGGGGTTCCTCAGCACCGGAGAAGGGGGCGCCTGATTATGGAAGGGGGAAACCCGCTCTCCGACCGTCGGTCGGTCGAGTTCCGCAGCCGTGACGCGCTGTTCAATGTGATTCCGCTGCCGCCCGCCGAGGCCGCGCTGGATGATTCGGGCTACTCCCTGCACGGGACGGGCGCGGATGCCATCACCTGCTCCGTGGGCACGCTGGATGGCGCCATTGGCGTGGTGACGCGGCTGAGCCCCACTGTGGTGTGGGTGATGCCCAAGGGTGAGGTGGACACCTCCGACGCGCGCGGCCTGCCCGTCTATCTGACCGGCTGTGGCGTGACGCTGGGCCCCATCCGGGGCGCCTTCATCCGCACGGACGCGGATGCGGCCGGGTCCCCGGTGGGACTGCAGCTGGCGAACGTCTCCCTGGAGCAGGGCCGTCAAATCCTGGCACTGCTGGCGGACGCGCTGAAGCGTGGCGTCGCGGAGCCGGCCGCGTCTGCCCTTCCGGTGCAGGACACCATCGACGAGGCCGAGCGCATCCGCGCCATCCTCCTGGCCATCAGCACCGCGGGCAACAAGGGTGTGCTGCGCCGCATGGGCCGCACCGTCCGCCTGGTGTTGGAGCGCTACAACGCGGAGACGGAGCAACTGGAGTGGCACGCCGAGGACCCGGTGACCGACTGGGGCGAGGCGCCCTACGACATCGACGTCATCGGCCACAACAGCGCGTACCGCATGCGCCTGGAGGCGGGAACGCCGGACGGCCAGCGCTTCACGTCGCCGCTGCCCGACGTCCTCTTCCGCATCCGTCACCGCTGGCACCGCCGCTCGCCCGCGCCCGAGGGCGTGCGCGTCACCTTCCACCACCCGCTGTGGCGCGAGCAGGGGGAGATGGAGCGCGCGGTGTTGGACCTGTCCTTCTCCGGCATGTGCATCCGCTGCCGCCCGGAGGACCTGCTGTTCCCGGGCCTGCTGCCGCCCCTGCTCGAGCTCCACACGCCGGACGGCCAGTCCATCAGCCTGCGCGGTGAAATCCGCTACGTCACCAGCGCGCGCGCCGACGGTACCGTGCTGTGTGGCCTGAGCGTGTCGCCCTACTCTTCCGACGAGGCGCGCTGGGTGCGCTTCGTCTCCCAGACGACCAATCCCAACACTTGCACCAGTGATGTGCAGGAAGAGGGGCTCTGGGATGTCTTCACGCTGTCTGGCTTCTTCAGCCTGGCGAACAAGTCCTCTCAGGAATTCGACGTGCTGAAGCAAGCCTTCAGCCACATGGCCAAGCGCGCCGCGGAAGTTCCGCAGCTCTTCTGCCAGGCCGTCTGGCCGTCCGAGCGCGGCCCCGAGGCGACGCTGTCCATCATGAAGTCGTACCGGCACACCTGGATGGGACACCAGGTGGCGAAGCGCCCGGGCAAGCCCGCCATCAAGGGGCTGGAGCCGGGCCGCATCATGCACGACCTGTACGTGCGCTGCTTCGAGCACCCGCAGAGCGACGCCGACTTCCGCTGGGCCGTGGCCTACGTGGAAGGCCTCAACCCCTGGATCGCGCGCGCGCACGTCCGCTACGGCGAGCGGCACATGGCGGCGAACCCGGAGCTGGCCTTCACGCGCAAGGTCCACATGATGGACGTCTACACGCACGAGCAGACGGGCCGGCTGCACGAGGGCATCACCATCAGCCCCGCCACCTCCGCCGAGCTGACGCTTCTGACGGACCACATCGCCCACTCGCGCCCGTCCTGCTACGTGGAGGCGCTCGACTTCACGCGCGACCGCATCGACATGCGCGCGGTGCAGGGACAGTGGAACACCTTTGGCCTGGAGCGAGAGCGCGAAATCCTCATCGCGCGCCGCAATGGCGTGGCCGTGGCCGCCGCCGTCCTGGAGCTGGGCCAGCCGGGCACCAATCTCTACAGCCTGCTCGACATGGCCAGGCTGTTCCCCCTGAGCGACGCGGGGCCGTCCACCTACGTCGCCCTGGTGGATGCGGCACGCCGTTGGTACGCCGCCCGCCACCGCCGTTCGTTCCACTACCTCTGTGAGGACGACGGTGGGCAGTACGTACAGGACGCCGGGATTCACGCAGGCCCGGACCCGTACATGTGGATCATCTCCGCGAAGCTGATCCCCGACTATCTCGAACACATCAGTGAAGTCTCCATCGGGCGCCGAAGCGCTCCCAACACTCGCCAGGGGTAATGAATATGAGCAAGCAACTCGTGGAGGAGCTGTACACGCCGAACCTGACTGCCACCCGTGAGCGCATCAAGACGGACCCCCGGCTGAAGGTGCTGCTGGACGACAAGGCGGACCCCGCGCTCTTCGAGGCCTTCCTCATCACCTGGAACTCGCTGGGCGTCTACATGACGGAGCCGGTGGACGGGTGGATTCGCCGCGCCGGTGAGGCCACCGTGAAGGTGGGCCTGGACGACGTGGGCCAGAAGCTCATCGCCCACGCCAAGCACGAGGCCGGCCACCATCTGATGATGGTCGAGGACACCAAGCATCTGGTGGCCCGGTGGAACGAGCGCCGCAACCCCAAGCTGAACGCCGAGGAGCTCATCGCCCAGCCGCCCACGGAGGCGATGAAGGAGTACCGGGAGATTCACGAGAACACCATCACCGGTGAGATGCCCGCCGCGCAGGTGGCCATCGAGTACGAAATCGAGGGCCTGTCGACGGTGCTCGGCCCCGTGATTCTCGAGCAGGCCAAGCGCGTCTGTGGCGAGGACATCCTCCAGGGCATGTCCTTCCTCAAGGAGCACACGGAGATTGACGTGGGTCACACCGCGCTCAACGAGGTGATGCTCAACAAGCTCCTGTCGCAGGTGCCGGACAAGGCGCCCATCATTGCCAAGACGGGCGCCAGCGCGCTCGACATCTACCTGCGCTTCATGGGCGACTGCGTGGAGCGCGCCGGGAAGCTGGTCCAGTCCGCCGCCGCGGCCTGAGCCTCCCCGCAGCCCCACTTCGCGGTCGTACGGCGCCCCGGCCCGGGCGCCTGTTGTTTTTCCGTTCCCCCGCCTTTCAGCCCGCCCGCCGGACCTCCGCGCCATTCGGACGCGAGTGAGGGCGGACGCGGCCCTTGAGCGAGCCCAGGAGGTGGCCCCGCTTGCCACCCCCTGCGATGCCGAACACGTAGCGGTCCGGCCGGAGCACCACGAGGTCGGCCGCGTACTGCACGAACCAGGCGCCCAGTCGGCCGTCCAGGTCCACCAGCGTATCCGGCCCGCCATCTCCCGCGCGGTCCGCCGCGGCCAGCTGCCACCAGCGTGCTCCGAGTTCGTCCGCCAGGGCCCGTGCCTCGCGCTGGGCCTCCTGGGACGCGCCTGGACGCGTCAGCACCACGAAGCCCTCGCCCAGGCAGTCATCCAGCAGCGCCGTCTCCCCGTCGGGCCGCTCCACGCGCGGCTGTGGGAAGTAGGAGCCTTCCGGCACGTCCCCCTTCTCGCGTTGGGCGCCGTGCATGAAGCCCCGGCGCAGCGGCATCTGCGGCTTCACCTTGTAGTCGCGGATGAAGTCGCCCGTCACCGGCAGCCGGTACATCACCTGGATGAGCGCGTTGCGGACGCGAGCCATCACCCGCCCGCCCGACATCATCACCCGGCCCATGGCGTCCGAGCCGCGAATCACCTCCGACACGTGACCACGCCGCTCTTCCTCGTAGGTGTCGAGCAGCGACGCGTCCGCCGCGCCCGCGAGCACCAGCCCGAGCTTCCAGGTCAGGTTCGCCGCGTCCCGGAGGCCCGCGCAGAGCCCCTGCCCCAGGAAGGGCGGCATCAGGTGCGCCGCGTCGCCCAGGAGGAACACGCGGCCCACCCGCCACTGCTCGGACATGCGGCTGTGGTACGAGAAGATCTTGACGGAGTCGAGCTCCACCGAATCCGGGTCCAGGTAGTAGCCGATCAGCCGCCGCACGTTCTCGAGCGAGCGCGCCGCCTTCAGGTCCGCATCCGGCTCCAGGATGACGTCGAAGCGAATCTCGTTCGGCGCGGTGCGCGCGATGAATCCCCGGCGCACGGGGCCGCACAGGTAGCTGGTGAAGTCGGGCTCGGGTGAGGACGTCCTCACGGTGATGGCCAGCGAGTGCTCCAGCGCCGTCGTCCCCACGAGCTTCAGGCCCAGCCGCCGGCGGATGGAGCTGTGCGAGCCGTCGCACGCGAGCAGGAAGCGCGCGCGCACGTTGACGGCACGCTCCCCCGCGACCTCCTTCACGCGGGCGGTGACACCGTCTTCATCCTGGACGAAGGACTCCACCTCGTGGCCCAGCCACAGGTCCACGTGCGGGAAGCGCTTCAGGCCCTGACGAAGCACCGCCTCCATGCGCGGCTGCTGGAAGAAGGCCGCGGGCACGTAGCCGAACGGCCGATCCAACCGGGTGAAGTCCACCTCCGCCAGCGAGCGCAGCGAGTCATTCAGGTACTGCAGCCGCTTGCACGGATAGAAGCCCGCGCCCAGGTCACCCACCAGCCCCGCGGACTGGAAGATGCGCTGGCCCTCGTCATCCACGCTGATGGCGCGGGACTGGCCGTGAGGCGTGACTTCACGCTCCACCACCAGCGTCCGAATCCCCTGCTGCCCCAGGAGGTTCGCCGCCATCGCTCCCACCGGACCACTGCCCACGATGATGACATCAACGGACTCCGGAGCCATCTCTCCCTCCCGTTGCGAGTACGCGTGCTGAGCTGCCTTTGAGTCATTTCGATATCAAAATCAGCCACGACCTGGAATGTCCTGTTTTCACTCGGAAGCCGGCGTCATTCTCCACCCTCCCCCCTGCGTTGTCTCTTCAACTCTTCAACGTCGGGCGTGGAAATCCTTGCATGTCTGAGTTTTGACCTTGGGAGTGAAAGGTTGCAGCCGTATCAGCAATTACGACGGGGCACGGCGCGGACGACGCAAGAATGTCCACGTGTCCCAGGTCCGCGCAGGAAATGCAGGCCCCTCCTCGGAGGGCAGGCGGCCGCGCGGGAACACGACATCCCGGAGTGGCTTTTGAAAGATGGCGACCACGTCCGCGGGTTGAGACGGCGACCCTTGTCGGGAAATCGCCACTGACCGCCAGCTTCAACGCGTGGCGTCGTGATTTTCGCGACTTGAAGAGGTCGGATGTGCCCGAACACTGCGGCGCGAAGGAGCACGCACATGGAATGGCTTGAGTTCTCCCGTTGGTCCCCGGAGGTCGAAAAGCAGCTGGCGATGCAGGCGGCCCGACTGGGCACCTTCGAGCACCGGGGCCCGCAGGCCTCCCGTCGGTCCGGGGCTGCCACCACCGTGTCGGCCACCTGCCGGCTGAGCACCGTCCTGCGGCAGTTCCCGCGGACCAATCCCTGGGGCCACCCGATCTCGGAGTGCTGAGACAGGGCGCCCGCCCCATCGCCGTGGGTCAGCGAAGGGCGTGCCGTCTCAGGACGGTGCGCTCGACCTTCCCCATGGCGTTACGAGGCAGCGCGTCCACCCACACGAAACGCGCGGGCGCCTTGAAGCCCGCCAGGGACTGACGGCACCACGCCGTCAGTGCCTCGTCCCCGGGGTGCGGTTGCCCCGGGCGCGGCGCGACGAAGGCCACGGGCCGTTCGCCCCAGCGGTCGTCCGGGAAGCCCACCACGGCGGCTTCCTGCACCGCGGGGTGATTGAGGAGCACCGCTTCCACCTCCGCCGGGTAGATGTTCTCCCCACCTCGGACGATGAGGTCCGTGCGGCGTGACAGCACGGTGAGCCGCCCCCCACCATCCAGCACACCGACGTCCGCGGTGCGCAGCCAGCCGTCGCGAACCGCCTCCTGGGTGGCCTCCGGACGCTGCCAGTACCCGGCCATCACCGTGGGCGCGCGCACCTCGATGTCGCCCTCCGCCCCTGCGCCGAGGACTTCGCCCCCTACGCCGACGATGCGCACCTCGACCCCCGGCAACGGGACGCCAGCGGTGCGGCCGTCCGCATTGTCCGGGCGCTCGGTCGTGACTTGTGAGCAGGCCTCCGTCAGGCCGTACGTCTGAAGGGCTCGCAGGCCCGCGGCCCTCGCTCGTGCGAGGAGGGGCACGGGCACCGGACCTCCGCCGATCAGCGCGCATGCGAAGGAGTCCGGCATGCGCCGGTCACCTCGGGCGTCCAGCACTCGCTCCAGCGTCGTAGCCACGAGGCTCGCGTGGGACACGCCCTCCTCGTCGATGGCCCGGTTCGCCGCATCGGCGTCGAAGCGTTCGTGCAGGACGAGGCAGCCTCCCTCGTAGGCCGTGCGAGTGAGCATGGCGATGCCCCCCACGTGGAAGAGGGGCAATGTGCCCAGCCAACGCGGGGCTGGATGCGCTCCCAGGTTGGCCGCCGAGGCTCGTGAAGACGCCCGGAAGTTGCCTTCGGTGAGGACCGCGCCCTTGGGCCGGCCCGTGGTCCCGCTGGTGAAGAGCACGACCCGGGGCGACGACGCCTCCAGGGGCTCGCACGTGGAAGCTCCCGTGGAGACGGTCTCCGCGAAGGACTCGAGTGGCCGGGCTCCAGGGAGCCGCTCCACCAGGGGTCCCAGCGCCAGCCTCAAACGCGGCTGGATGTCCTCCACCATGGGCGCCAGCTCCGCGGACGTGAGCCGGGCATTGAGTGGCGCCAACACCGCGCCCAGCCGGCCCAGCGCCCAGAAGAGGCACACGGAGGCGACGTGGTTCGTCGCGAGCGACGCCACCCTGTCCGAAGCGCCGACGCCCTCCGACTCGAGTGCGGCAACCCATCGGGAGACTTCCGCATCCAGCGCTTCATAGGACCAGGAGCGGCCCGCGAACGTCAGGGCCTCCGCCTGGGGCTGATGACGAGCGCCTACTCGAATGGGACACAGCAGGACCGACATTCCGTCACCTTGGGCTTCATTAACGGAGGCCAATCCGTGGGCTCCCATGCGCCGAGCCGTCACACCAGTGATTGGGAGCTCAGTCCGAGCCCCGGGGTGCTCGACAGGCGAATGACGCCTCGCTGCGGATGGTACGGATGATCTTCCGGCTCCTTCGCCAGCAAGCGCCCAATAGCGAGCCCGGAGGCCAGCGCGCCGGATGGCAGTGCCGCCGCGAGGTGTGCCGCGCCGGCCCGCGCCACCACGCCATCAATGGAGCTGGTGACATAGGCCTGCATTCCGAGCCGAGCCGCGCGCATCGCGACCACGAGGCACGGCAACAGTCCGCCCAGCACCATGGGCTTCAGCACCACCGCGCCCACCGCCGGGCCACCGCCCAGCAACGGGTCCACCGTCAGCAGCGCCCGGAGCGCATCGGGAGAGGCCAGGGACTCGTCCGCCGCCACCGTGCAGGGGGCGCGGCGCTGAACGCGCCAGAGCGCCGCGAGGTCCTCCGGCGGCGTGGGCTGTTCCACCAACTCCAGGCCGTACCAGCCCAGCCGGTCCAAGGCGCGCTTCGCGTCGGGCTCGGACCAGCCGCCGTTCGCATCCAGCCGGAGCTTCACGTCCGGGCCTACCGCGTCGCGCACGGCCTTCACTCGCGCCTCGTCGGCGTCCAGCGGCCGGCCGGCGACTTTCAGCTTCAACGTGCCGAAGCCCTCGGCCACGGCCTGCCGGGCCTCTTCCGCCAGGGCCTCGAGGGTGTCGGCGCCCAGCAGCGCGTTCACCGCCACTTCCGTCCGCGCCTCCTCCGCCAGCAGCCAGCACAGCGGTACACCCTGGCGTTGCGCGAGCAGGTCCAGCAGCGCCAGCTCCAGCGCGTGTTCCGCGGCCGGCATGGCGCCCGCTGGCGTCACCTGACGTGCACGAATGCGCACGCCGTCGCCTCGCGCCACGGCAGGGGGAAACGGCGATAACGTGTCCTCGATGGCCCGGACCGAGTCGCCCAGGAACTGGCCCTTCAGCTCGGACAGCCAGGCGTTCAGCGTCACGCCACAGTCTTCAAGCGACTCGGTGCCGAACGCGGGCAACGGCATCGCCTCGCCCAGACCTTCGCGCCCCTCCTCGTCGACGACGCGGACGAGGAAGCCTTCTCGCACCGCGTGCCCCCCTTGTGACGTCTTCAGGGGCTGGCGCAGCTCCAACCGGAGGGGAATGAGCGAAACCTGGGCAATCCGCATGGCCTCACATCATCGCAGGTAGAGGCCCAACGCGAACAGCACTCCAAACACGAGCTGGAGCCTGGCCGTGGACCCCAGCGCCGGATTCAGCGCGGCCCCCTCCTGCTTCAACACCTGCCGCAACGGGGGAACCGCCAGGGGCAGGCTCAGCAGGGACAGGAACACCCAGGGGCTGGCCAGCTTCAGCGCGTACATCGCGAAGGGCGTGGCGTACGACATCACCAGCAGGAGGAGGTACTCCGCCTTCCCCACGCCCGTGCCGAAGCGGACCGCCAGGGTGCGCTTGCCAGCCTTCACGTCCGTCGTCACGTCGCGCAGGTTGTTGACGACGATGAGCATGGTGCCGCTGGCGCCCACGGGCACCGCCGCCCACCACGCCGCGGGGTCCACCGTCCCCGCCTGCACGAAGTACGTCCCCGTCACCGCCACCAGGCCGAAGAAGATGAAGACGAACACGTCTCCCAGGCCGTTGTAGCCCAGGGGAAAGGGGCCGCCCGTGTATGCGTAGCCGCACAGCAGCGACGCCAGGCCGATGGCGATGATGGGCCAGCCGCCCACCGCCACCAGGTACAGGCCCACCGCCGTGGCCAGCGCGAAGCACACGCCCGCGCCCGCCAGCACGGTGCCCGGCGCGATGAGGCCACTCTGCGTCACGCGCTGAGGGCCCAGCCGTTCGTGCGTGTCGGCGCCCTTCTTGAAATCGTAGTAGTCGTTGATGAAGTTGGTGCCAATCTGGATGAGCACCGCGCCCAGCAGCGCCGCCAACGCGGGCAGCAGGCGCCCCACGCCCGAGCCGAACGCGAGCCCCGTGCCCACCAACACCGGCACCAGCGCCGCCGTCAGCGTCTTGGGACGCGCCGCCATCACCCAGTGCTTCACCCCGGGACGGGGCTTCACCGACAGCGGGCCCGGCGCCGGAACCGACGTGCTCACGACGTCACCCTTCCCTCGCACGCGGTCATGGGGCTGTCGAACTGCGGAGCCTCGTACCAGGGCGTCTGGAGGAACCCGAGGACTTCGCGGGCATAGGCCTCCGGCGCTTCCAGGTGCGGCGCGTGGCCACAGCCTTCGAAGGCGTGGCGCCAGACCACCGGCAGCTCCGTGGCCATGCGGCGGGCAATCTGGGTGAACTTCGAATCCAAAGCACCCGTCAGCAGCAGCGTGGGCAGCCGCTGGGCATGCAGCTCCGGCCAGAAGTCCGGCTGGACGCCCAGCCCCAGACACTCCAGCGCGCCCGCGAGCCCCTCCGCCGTGCAGGCGCGGCGCTGTGAGCGCAGCGCGTCCTTGCGCTCCTGCGGAAGCTGGCGCAGGCCATCGAACAGCGGCAATTGCTCCCAGCGGTCCACGAAGGCGTCCACGCCTCGTGAACGGATGAAGGCCGCCAGCTGTCCGTCCGCCTCACGCCGGGCCGCGCGCTCCTGGCGCCGATGCAGCCCTGGCGAACCGCTCTCCATGATGAGCCGGCCGAAGCGGTCCGGCGCGCGCACGGCCGCCGCCAGCGCCACGCGTGCCCCCTGCGAATAGCCCAGCAGGTCCACGGGTCCCTGCCCCAGCGAGTCCACCAGCGCGACGAGCGCGTCCACCGTTTCCACGAAGGCCTCACGCCCCCGCTGGTCCGGCAGCGGCGTGGCCCCATGCCCCGGAAGGTCCACCGCCACCGCGCGCACGTCGCGGCCCAGGAGCGGACGCAGCCCGTCGAAGGCCCTGCGGCTGCCGGTGAAGCCATGCAGCAACACGAGCGGCCGGGAACCCTCACCCCACGTCTCGTAAGCCAGCTTCACGCCCATGGTCCTTCTCCCAGTGAGGCCGCCATTCGAGCGAACAGCCGCCGGTGCTCATCCACATTCGCGTTGCGGTCCACGCGCACTTCCACCAGGTGGAGCCCACCCTCCAGGCCCTCGCGCACGGCCGACCTGAGCGCAACGGGCGTCTCCGGACGGTGGAGCCGGGCCCCCCCCAGCGCCGCCGCGTGGGACAGGTCCACGCCGTGCGGCGTACCGAAGAGCGTCTCGAACGTGTCCCGCGGCGCGACCTGGGCGATGGGGAGGAACGAGAAGATGCCGCCCCCATCGTTGTTCACCGCCACCACCGTGAGCGGCACTCGCGTGCGCGACGCGGTGACGAAGGCTCCCACGTCATGCAGCAACGCCAGATCCCCCGTGAGCAGCACCGCGGGTCGGCCCGCCGCGGCCGCCATGCCGAGCGCGCTGGAGACAATGCCGTCGATTCCGTTGGCCCCTCGATTGGCCAGCACCCGCAGCGGCACCGTGCCCGCCGGAGCGAAGGCATCCAGGTCGCGGATGGGCATGCTGCTGGATACGAAGAGCGGCGCGCCCGCGGGAAGCGCCGCCACCACCTCGCGAGCGATACGCGGCTCGGAGAGCACGTCGGGCTGCTCCGCGAACGCGGCCTCCAGCGCCGTGCGCACCCGTTGCTCCGCGGCAAGGAAGCCTCGTGCCCACGGCCCCGCGCCGCGCGCGAGTCCTCGCGTCAGGGCCTCACAGGCCGCCACCGCCGAGCCCTCCACCACCGTGGACGCGCGGTGCGCCGGGTCGAACAACCCGCCGCCGTCACTGAAGAGGACGATGTCCGCGCCCGAGCCGTCCAGCCACTGTTGAGGCACCTTCGGCGTGAGCCCGCCCCCGAAGCGCAACACGAGCTCCGGACGGTGCGCCTTCGCGAACGGCGCGTGCCGCAACATCGCGTCGTAATAGGACAGCGTGAGCGGGCCGCCGCCATAGCGGGCCTGCGAGGTGGACTCGGCCAGCACAGGATAGCCCGTGGCCTGCGACAGCGCGCTGATGGCCGCCGCGAATCCATCCATCTCATCGCGCGGGCCACACACGATGACGCCGCGAGTGGTCGCGGCAATCCGGCGGCGCACCTCGTCCAAGGTGGCCGCGTCCGGCGCCGGCTCGGGCGGCACGATGCGCGTCAGCGGCGCACCGGCGCGGCCCGACTTCGCGAGCGCGCTCAGGGAGGCCTCAGGGAAGGGTTCAGCGATGGGGGCCAGCGGCTCGCGGAACGGGACGTTGAGCTGCACGGCGCCCCGCGGCGCGCGCCACGCGCTGACGACCGCGCGGGCAACGGTGGCACGCATGTGCATCAACGCCGCGTCATGCGCCTCGGGCTGACCGAGGTCCGCGTAGAAGCGCGCGTGCTCTCCGAAGAAGCGCGCCTGTGGCACGGTCTGCGGCGCGCCCCAGCCCTGAAGCTCCAGGGGCCGGTCCGCCGTCAGCACCACCAGGGGCACGTGCGACAGCGCGGCCTCGATGACCGCCGGGTAGAAGTGCGCGCCCGCGGTGCCGCTGGTCGCCACCACCACGGCCGGCGCGCGCGACTGCTTCGCAAGCCCCAAGGCGAAGAAGCCCGCGCTGCGCTCGTCGATGACGGACCACGTGCGCAGCCCCTCCGTCCCGGCACAAGCCAGGGCCAGGGGCGATGACCGGGACCCCGGACACACCACCGCGTGACGAACCCCACCGCGCACGAGCTCTTCCAGCAACGCGCGCGCCCACAGCACGTTGAGGTTAGCGTCGGACGACATCCCCGCCTCCCAAGGCCCGCAACATGGCCAGGCTCTTCATCTCCGTCTCCCGCCACTCCGAGTCCGCGTTGGAGCCAGCCACCAGCCCCACGCCGACGAACAGCCGGGCCTTCGCGCCCTTCACGCGCGCCGAGCGCAGCGCCACCATCAGGTGCGCCCGCCCAGGCCC
>NZ_VHLB01000109.1:0-26528 GCF_006547365.1 Myxococcus sp. AB056
AAGAGACAGCCGCCACGCCACCCACCCCCACCGAGAGGTTGCGGTGGAAGAGCTGCGTCTCCAGTCGGCCGTCCACGTCCATCCTCCCCCAGGTGAAAACCTCAGCGCCCATCGTCAGACGGAAGTGGCGCTGCCCCAGGACACGCAGGCTCTGCGCGTCCCAGCTCAGAATCAGTTCGCCGTGTACCGAGTACCCGTCCGGAAACGGCGCGTCCGCCTGCGGCACAGCGTCCGGGCCCGCAACCTGGAAGCGTGCCAGCTCGTAGTCCGGGCCGAAGGCACCCTGGCGGAAGCCTCCGCGCTGGAGGCGGCCTTCCAGGCGCGCGCGCACGTCGGCCGTCGAGGACGCGTACTCCGCGCCCAGCCCCGCCACCGCGCCCCACGCGCCGCCCGTTCCGGGACGTCCGCCCCAGCCCGCATTCGCCTGCAGCTCGAAGCCCTTCTCCTTGGTGCGGCGGCTCACGAGAATCGCCGTCCCGTCGACGTGGGCCAGCGTCAGCGGCTCCGCAGTCCCTCCGGCCTTGCCCCAGTCATGCACCGCCGACACCGCCACCGAGTACTTCATGGGGTAGGGCTGGCGGCCGAAGAGGACGTGTTGCACGTCCAGGACGACTTCCGCTCCCATCAGCCGCGCGCCCAGCACGTCCGAAGCGAAGGCCTCCACGTAGAAGGGCCTCAGCATGGCCGTCACCAGCGCCCCCGCTGGGTGGTAGTCGGGGTTGCCCCGGTTGTTGTAGCGGCGCACCAGGTGCCCGGACAGCAGCGTGTAGGACTCCAACGCGCCCACCCAGACGAAGTTGGGCGCGTCGCCTCCCAACGTCAGCGTTTGCACCACCTGGCCCCAATCGGACAGCTCGTCCCAGTCCTCCTTTCGCAGCAGACTGGCGCCCGCCTCTCCACCCCACATGCGCAGCCGCACCGGCGCGCCCACGTCGAGGTGAAGGATGCCCGGCTTGACGAGCTCCAGCCGCGGCACCACCTGGAGGAAGCCTTCGTCCGTGCCGGCTCCCCGTCGAGGAAGCAGCGCCCACGTCGTGGCCTCCAGGCTCAGTCGGTTCGCCCAGCGAGAGCCCGAGCCGGACGAGGCCGGAGGCGCTTCCTCCTCTTCGTCCTCGTCGTCTTCAACGACAGGCTCGAGCAGTTCGTCCGCGCCCGGTTCGAGGAGGACGGTGTCTTCCTCGTCCTTCGCCAGGTCGGCTTCATAGGCAATCTCCTCCGCCCGCCCAGCTACGGGTAACAGCAGCAGCAACACGACAACCCAGCGCATGAACATCGACGTCTCCTGTGAAGGCCCCAGTAGCGGGGCAATGGACAGAGGCTTCCCGTTCAGTCCGGCAGTGCGCCGAGCTGTGGGGTGAGTGCATTGCATTGAGGGAGTCGCTGGCAGGCCGGCCGAGCGAAGCAATAAGCAGACGTGTCACGTCACGACGCCAGGAAGCCCGGCTCCGTCCCAACGGCAGACAGACGTGTCACGCCACGGCATCAGGCAAGACCCGGCTCCGCTCATGATTCCAAACGCGAATTGGGATGACTGAGGAAGGGCTCCTCAGCGCCCGTCAGGCACGCGGCCCGACGGAGCGCAGACGGCCACTCGGCGCACGACGACCGCCAGCACGCGCCTCACATGGCGGCGCGGGAGGTCCTCGGCGTAGCGCGAGAGCCCAACGCCTGTTTTCGAAGTGGAGCTAGGAAGGCGGCTCAGGAGCGTCGCCCTCCGGGCGCTCCTCGCGGCCACCCAGGAAGCGCGCAGTCGCGCGCACACGCTCCAGCACAGTGGGGAACACATCGCCCTCCAGGGCACGCCAGAATGGACTAGACCATTAGGTATAGTCCATTGGACCCTAGATTGGCATTCCGCACAAGCCCCCAAACGCCGGAAACCCATGCGAGGGCTTGATGGCAGCCCTCGCTGGGTTAAGGGAAGGTGACGTTGCCCAGGGTGACGGTGCGGCGCCCATCCGCATCCCAGAGCTTGAGCGTGAAGGGGCCTTTAGGGGACTCGGATGCAGCCTCAGCCTCCACCACCACTCGCTGGACAGCCGGACCGGAGGCCACGGGGCCGGACTGCCATACTCGAAGCACCTTCATCTCCTCGTTGGCCTTGCCCCGGAGCATCGCCCCCACTGCGGTCCACGGCTGGGCGTCTCCTACATACTTGAGAGTGACCTCGACGGCCACCCTGCGGGCTGTGCGATATGCATAGACAAGGTGTTTGCTTGCTGCCCCTCCCGGGGCTTGGGTCACACCCTCGGTCAGGTCGCGGAAGTCAACGCCTCGTCCGCTGAGGACTGCTGTCGAGATGAGTCCCGTCAGGCCATCAGGAGCACTTCGCTCTGCGCGCAGGCGCGCATTCTCCTCTTTGTACTGCTCGGCCTCGATGCGAGCCTGCCGGACTTCCTCCTGGTATGACTCGACGCGCCTCTTGCGTCGATAGACTTCGACATGCGCCTCTGATCTTGCCGGGTGCGCGACCAGGACAAACGTCGCGCTCGCCGGGGCCGCTCCATCCTGGAAACGCACCGTCAACTTGAGCCGCTCTCCTCCGGTGATTGCCTCTGAAGGGACCAAGCGCAAGGTATTGAGCCCAGCGTCCACCATCGCGAAACGCTCGCGTCCCTCGAGCGCCAGCCCCTCTCGACTCACCTCCGAATCAAAGAGGAACACCGTCGAGAGCCCTGGACTCACCGCCACTTCAGCCGCTGGCTGAGCATCATCCGAGACCAGCTCGATTCGGCGAACGCTCAGCGCCACGGCGGATGAGGGCGACTGCGCCAGAGCCGCCCCCTCTCCTGCGAGGAAGAGGAAAAGCAGCACGGCCGACACTGAATGATGCACGCGACGTTTCTCCTGGACCACGCCAGCGGCGACACCGCTGGCGACTCATGAGCGCCTGCCTAAAAGCAACATGTCATTCAAACTCACTCACTGCTTTGACCAAGATGGCAGAGTACACGCGGGCCTTACCGGTATCCCCTCCTCCGTCCTTTATCGTCAGTCCACGGTTGCGAGAGGAGTCCAGCACCTCCAGGCACACGGGGAAGCTTCCTTTGCTCGTGCGCGCCCGAGTCAGTCGGACATAGACGCGGTCGGCCACAGTGAGTCGCCCGGACAGAGTGGCCATGTCCTGCCCCAGAATGACCTGTGCAGTGCCATCCCTCACCGTTACGTACTTTTCCTCCCCTCGGACGAAGCTCGCGATCTCCGCGTCCCCAATCTCCATGCCGAGCATCTTCATGCCCTTGGTGGCTCCCGCCGGGCACGGTTCGGGATCTGGTGCGGGACGAACCTGTGGGCCCGAGCAGGCCAGCGCGCCGCACAGGGCCGTCGTCGCCAGGGCCGTGCCAACGCTTCGCGTGGCCTTCTTGGCGGGCGCTGGCGGGGAGGGAGGGGTGTCACTCTTGGGTGCATTCACGGTTGCAGTCACCTCGCGAATCGTCGCAGGGGGAGCGACGGCCGCAGGTGTTGCCTCCGGCCCGGTGGGAGCTGCGGCTTGGCCAGCTTGAGGTTTCTTTGCATATGCCGCTACTTCTTGACCGGGCCCGGAGGAGGACCCGCTCCCCGGTGGCAGGGGCGTCTGCTGCGAGAGAAGCGCCCCTGCGGCGAGCGCGCCGGCCAGCAACCCCGCCCCCAGCACGCGCCCAATCTTCAGTCGCGAGAGGAACGAGCGCCGCCCCAACTCGACGGCGGGGGCCAGGGGCACGGCTTGCGGGGGTTCCGCCGCCGGGGCGGCTTCCGCCCCCGCCTCGAGCGCCAAGAGCGGCAGCTGCGCCTCCACGGGCTGCATGGCCGCAGGCGCCAGCGGGGCATCGTGTGGCAATGCCGCGGGCATGCCTTCGCCCTGGACTGCCGGCAGCGCCTGCCTGGGGTCCTTGCCCCGGCGCATCTGGCGCAGAGGCTTCTTCGCCCACCGAGCCAGCGCGTTCGCCTTGCCCTCGTTCTCGGTGGTGGCCGAGTTCGGGCCATACGTGTCGAGCAAGGGCGTGTCCCACGCCTCCCCTTCCGCCCCGGACAGGAGCTCTTCCAGGGCCGCACAGACAGCGCTCGCATCGGGACGCGCAACAGGGTCCTTCTCCAGCAACCGCATGCACAACATGCCCAGCTGCTCCGGGACGAAGCGGTTGGCGCCGTGAGGGGGCACGGGCGACTTGTTGATGACACCCTCGATGTAGGTCAGCTCCGTCGAGTCGTCGAACGGCCACCTCGCCGTGAGGAGACGGTAGAGGACAATGCCCAGGGCCCACACGTCGTCCGAGGAGACCGACACATAGCGGCCGACGCCCTCGTCGAAATACTTCCGCATGAAGAGCCAGGCCTCGGGGGGCCGGTACTCCATCGTCCCGGGCGGCATGATGGACTGGGTGACACCGGAGCGCGCGCCCTTGTAATCCCCGATTCCGTAGTCCACCAGCACCGCCAGGCCGTCCGCTGCGCGCACCATGACGTTGGCATCCTTCACGTCCCGGTGCACCACCCCCGCCTCGTGCGAGGCTGCCAGCGCCCGCGCCACGTCGAGCGTCACCTTCGCAATCTGCCGAGCCGAGGGGTTCTCCTCCTTCACCCACTCGCCCAGCTTCCGCCCCTCCACGTACTCCATGGCGATGAGGGCGAAGTCGCGCTCCTCGGCCTGCCAGTAGGAGAAGCCGCGAATGCCCACCACGTTGGGGTGTTTCAGAAGCAAGAGGATGGAAATTTCCTTCTCGACCCGCCCCTCCACGCGCTGCCGCTCCACGAGCTTCAAGGCACAGGGCTGCCCGTCGTTAGTCGCGAGGTACACGGTGCCGAAGCCGCCCTGGTCCAGCTTCCTCACCACCGTGTAGCCCTTCACCACGTCCCCCGGGGACAGCACGGCTGGGGGGCCGTTGTCCCTCATGGCGACGTCCTCATGGCGACACTGTAGGACAGCAGGACTGCGGCTACGCGCATGCGACTCCCTCCCCGGCGCCGGCCGACGTTACCAGAAGCCCAGGGAAATCGCGCGAAGTCTTCTCCCACCTCCAACCACCTACCGCAGAGGACGCCAAGCCTCACATCAAGGTGAAGTTGACTAGCCTATCAGGTATAGTTTGTCTGGAATGTATATCCACCCCGACATCCGCGCCGTCGCCCTTCCGAAGGAGCCGGAGCCCTCCCGCCCCTTGTCCGCCATCATCGGCGACACCACGCGCATCGCCCGCATTCGTGCCAACCTGACACAGGCGGAGGTGGCCCAACTCATCGACATCTCTCCCACCACCTACTGCCGGCTCGAGCGAGGGCGAATGCTCCCCAGCGTCCAGACGCTGTACCGTCTGTGCCCCGCCCTCCGCACCACCCCCAACGAATTACTGGGCTACCGCGCCTCGCTGCCACCAGACGTCGTCGCTGCCGCCAAGGAGGCCCTGCTCCGACGTGTGCACGAGTTGGACGCGCACCAGGCCCTTGCCCTTATCCAGCTCCTGTCGGGCGTGCGCTGATGGAATCGTACTCCCTTGACAACTCGCAACTCAGGTATACTCCCTTGTACCTATGAACCAACAGCTTGCAGCGCACCTTGGTGCCATCGTCCGCCTCGCCCGGGAGCAGATGAGCCTGACGCAGGTCCAGGTCGCGGACCGCGTGGGACTGGCATCCGCCGTCTACAGCAGAGTTGAACGCGGGCACATGATTCCCAGCGTCGAGACGATGAAGAAGCTGTGCATCGAGCTGATGGTCTCCCCGGAGGACTTGATGGGGTTGACCGAGTCCTCGAACAGCGGAGCGCGGGCGCGGCCGGAGGACGACGCCGCGATGCGCCGACTCATCTTCGTCGCACGGAAGCTCGACGCAGGAAAGATGGACGCCCTCCTCCACGTCGCCACCGAGCTGGCCCGCTGAAGCAGCCCCCAGGGAGCCCCGAGCAGAGAGAGCAAGCATGGAGGGCAGGGCCCCACACCTTGAGGCCCTGCACCGGAGCACGCGCCCTCTGCTTGAGCGGGCCCCTGCGATGACGGAGCGCCTCCCGACGAAGGCCCCCGCTACGCCGCGCCGCGCTCCCGCAGCGCCTCATTCACGTCGGAGAGCTGCGCCTCCAGGCTCTTCTTCCTCAGTTGGAGGCGGGCCACATCATCCAGCCCCGCCTCCTCGTCGAGGTATCTCTCCCTCGGAGGGTCGGACTCCACGTCATCACGCACTTCCACTGTGAGGACGTCGCCCGCGCGGATGTTGTTGGCGTAGCACCACTTCAGGTGCTCGCGGTGCTCCCTACCCACGGAGCCCCCCACATGGAGCGTCAACTCCGGGTTTGCGTTGGACTCGTCGTGAGGGCGGCGCACCCACGTCAGGATGGTGGAGAGGACGCCGAAGTCCGGCACCCCCGCAGTGGTGATGTGCCGGCCATTGCGTAGGACGCGGAAGCAAAGCATCGGCGACCTACTCCTTCTTGAGGCCCAGCTCGTGCTTCTCCAGGCCCTCCGGGTAGAGGCCGGCCTCGCCGAACTCCACCTTGTCCCGCAGCTTCCCTCCCTCGGACACGACACGGGCCGCCTCCTTGATGGCCTCCGCACGCCCGTAGGGCTCGCGGAGCTGGGCGTGGGCAACACCCCGCAGCGCATCCCGCATGTCCGCCGCCGTCGTGAAGCGCTCCTCGGGGTTGAGGCGCAGCGCGGTGTGCAACACCGCCTTGAGGTCCTCGTTGAGGTGAGCCACCGCCTTCTCGACGACGTCCGGGTTGAACGCCGCCATGAGGGACTGCATCTGGTGCAGCGGCAGCGAGGGCGGCACCTCCGTGCGGAACCGAGTCTCCTTCGCTGCCACCACCGGGAGGTCATGCACCTCGAACAGGTGCTTGCCCGTGAAGACCTCCACCAGCATCACCCCCAAGCTGAAGACGTCGGAGCGCGGCGTCAGCCTTTCCATGCGCAGGTATTCGGGGCAGCAGTACGCGACGTCTCCTCGCAGCAGGGTCTCAGGCGATTCCTCGCGTCCCACCATCACCGAGTACGCCGCGCCGAAGTCCAGCACCTTCACCTCCCCGTGGAGGCCCAAGGCGATGTGCCGGGGACTCACGTCACGGTGGATGATGCCCAGCGGCTTACCGTCCTCTGATGTCAGCGTGTGCGCGTAGTGCAGCGCGTCCGCCACCTCCGCCCCCACGTACAAGCCAAAGCCTTCCGAGAGGGGCTGGCCTCTCACCAGCGCCGCGCACACCAGCGTCTCCATCGAGGGCCCGCCCACATACTCCATGACGGTGAAGGCGACGTCCTCCACCTCGTCCGCCTGCATGTGGAAGATTTGAGCGATGTTGGGGTGGGTGAGCCGGAAGGCCAACTGCACTTCTTCAATCATCCTCTGACGCTGAATGTACGTGAAGGGACTGGAGAGCTGGCGGACCAGACAGGGGCCGGACAGCACGCCATCCGCCACGCGCCGCTCCACCTCCACGAGCCGCTCGCCGTTCGGCCGCACCTCCAACTGCCTCACGCCTTCGTACCGCACGCCCTCCACCTCGAAGCGGACGTGCGCCGTACCGCGTGAAGACAGGGTGGGGATGCGGGGCGGTAACTCCTCCGTCGTCACTTCATCTTCTGAACGCTTCGGCATGGCTGTGAATCCTCCTGAACGCAGGGCTGCGGCTCGACGGTCAACGGACCTCTTCGTCACTGGAAACCGCACCAGAAAGGCAAGGTCCAGTTAACTTGACCGTCGAACTAACATGACCTTCCCGGCCTGTGAAGCCTTCTGGCACTCCTAGCGGACAGCGGGCAGCCCCATGAGCGCCTCTCCTGGGTGCAAGGCGCCCCAGCCCTGGCGTCACCTGCAGGCCCTGGCCGTTCGCAAAGGAAAAATGACTCGTGAGCGAAACCGCTGACTGGGTCCGATTCGCACACTGGCCCGTCGTGTCTTCGTCGAAGGTGAGCGACTGGCCTTCACTCCGGAGGAGAAGGCGCTGCTGAAGCACACGGCCTCCGAAGTGGGCATCAGCGACGGCGAAGCCGAGAGCGCGCTCGCCACGGAGGAGGGCACGTGACTCGGGAACACGCGGCGTGAGCACCAACAGTCCTAAGCATCCAGGAGTCGCGATTCGTTTCGCCGCCCCGGATGCGGTCCGCTGACCCGGCCCCTGGAACGTCCGCGGGGCACACCTCGACTCGGCGCTGTCGGAACCTGGAGTCGAGGCTTTCTACCTCCCTGAAACTAGGACCAGGAGACGGAGGAGCGGCGACTCCGCCCGCCTGGAGCGCCTCTTTTTTGCGCTGGCCTCCGGGACTTCTCGTCGTCGAAACTCGCGCGATGAGCCAGAAGAAGCTCTCTCGAAACGCGCGGTGCCCCTGCGGAACAGGCCTGAAGTACAAGTCTTGCTGCTACAGCAAGGGCTTCCACTACGTCGTCGATGACAGCGGAAACGTTTCCCGCTCAGTCCCTCTCAACGAGGAGGCCGTCGCGCTCCTTGAGCAACAGAGAGAGCGCTTCATCGCGAAGCACGGACGCCCTCCTGGGCCCAATGACCCCATCTTCGACCCGGAAGACATGGCCGACGAGGATATACGGACTGCGGAGATGGTGGCCGCCATGGCCAGGGCAGACATCCACCCTGCCCTCATTCACGCCTACCAGAAGACAGGCCTCCTCCTCACAGAGGAGAACAGGCACCTCATGCCAACGAGCCACGTCGAGGAGTTCGAGAACGCCGTGGACGAGTACTACGCCCTCCATCCAGAAGAGGACGAGGGCCTGGATAGCTGAGACGCAGCTTCGGGCCACACCGGGCTCCTGGAAGAGAGCCCGGCACCTCGCCCAAGGCCCAGACTCAGGCGGGCGTCACCTTGTCGAAGGGGCGCACCACCTTCCTACCGTCGGAGACGCGCGCCAACGTCACCGTCTTCGCCTTCTCGTCGACGGCCTTCACCTTCGCCGTGAAGGCGCCCCGCCCCTGCTTGTAGCGCACCTCCTGCCCCTCCGCGTATGGGACGGACGTCGCGGGGCCGGGACTGGAGCTGGTGGCTGCGGGCATGGGCTTCGCTGCGCGTCCCGCCCCATGCGGGCGCCCTCGGCCCTTCTGGGGCGCGGGCCCGGCCTTCGCAGGCTTCGGTGCGGCCTGCGGCCTCACCCACTTGCGCACAGGCACCGAGGACGGGCGCTTCGGCGCGGGCACGGACGCGGAGGCGCGCTTCGGCGCGGACGCCTCACGGGTTGGGCCAGCCTCAATGCCCAGGAACTGAACAACCTTCTCCAGCAGCTCCAGTTGCCGCCTCTGCAGCTCCAGTTGCCGGCCCATCGTCTTCTCCACCGCCTCCGCCACCGCAGCCTGAATGGTGCTCTTCATGTCGTTCTGCATGCGCTCTCGCTCTCCTCGCGGACCACCCGGCCCGCATATTCCTCAACACTCAAGACAGCCACTTGCACTCACGCTACACCAGGGAGTCCAGGCATTCGGACTCCCGTCTCAGAATGAAGCCTTCACCTCGCGCCAGCGCTCGCGCTGCATCTCCCACGCCCCCCCGTGTGCAACGGCTCGGAGGACTCGCTCGCTGAGGGGCTCCGCCCCATCCACGGCCTCGAGGAACAGCACCTCCTCCTGGATGTCGGGCGCCAGCAACCGCAAGTCCAACAGGTGCGTCACACGCGCCCGGGTAAAGCCCAGTTGACCGGCGACGTCCGCCGCGCTCGCCACGAGCCCCCGCTCAATGGCGGACTCCACATGGTGCGCCAGGGCCAGCATGCGCGCGACGCGCGAGGGCCTTCGCGCCACCTCTCGCGGCGACGGCGGCGCCCCCTCTCGGAAGCGCACCTTCGAGCGACGCACGCGGTGGAAGGGCGCGCTGACGAGGCCGGCCTCCGCCGACTGGGATTCGGGGCTGGTGCTCACGCCGCCACCCCTTCACACCCGGGCGATGCTGCCTCACCGGCATGGGCCAGGTACACGTCGACCTGGCCCGTCGCCTCGTTCATCACCACCCGGCCAACGAGGGCCCGCAGCAGGCGTCCCCGGTTGACTGCGGTGAGGGCGTCCCACACCGCGTCGAAGTCCGCCAGGGCCTGGGCCACCCACGCCGCCTCCAACCGCTCCCCCTCCGAGGCGTCCAGGGCGCGCTCCACCTCCGCCAGCCGCTTCTTCATGCCGGCGACCTCCTCCTCCGTGGCCGTCAGCTTCTCCTCCAAGAGGCGCCGCGCGGGGCCCTCCAGCTTCGCGAGGGAGTCCACCCACTTCCTCGACTCCCCAGCGCGCTTGGCCAAATCCCTCGGCAACTGCGTGCGCTCCACACGCAGGGCCTTGCGCTTCTCCTCCAGCCGCGCGGTGAGGCGTGCGTGTACTTGCGCCGCGAAGCCCTCGCCGACGGAGACTTCCCGCAGGCGCTCGACGACGAAGTCTTCCAGCGCAGGCCCCGGCAGGGGAGCTGCCCGGCACCCCTGCTTCCCCTCCTTGTCCCGAGTGACGCAGCGGTAGTAGCGGTACTCCCGCGTGCCCTTGCGCGTGCTGCCGGGCGTCATCGCCTCGCCACACAGGCCGCAGCGCAGCAGGCCTCGCAGCACGTAGTCGGGGTTGCGCCCGTGGTACTGGAGGCCGGGGCGCTCCAGCATGTCCCGCACCTGGTGGAAGGTGGCCCTGTCTACAATCGCCGGGTGCTCGCCCGGGTGCATCTCATCGCCATATGGCACGAAGCCCGCGTATAGGGGACTGCGCAAGAGGCGCAGCACGTCCTGCGTCGTCCACTTCCGAGCCGCGCGCGTGGCACCACTCTGGGCCTCATACCGCTTCGTCTTGCGCCCCCTCTCGTTGAGAAGGCGCGCCACCGCCGAGGCCTGCTGGTGCTGGAGGAACAGCTCGAAGGCCTCCCGCACCACCACCGCCTCGTACTCATTCGCGACGAGGCGCTTGTCCTTCACGTCGTAGCCCAGCGGCGCGCGCCCTCCCGTCCACAGCCCCTTGCGGCGCGCAGCGGCCACCTTGTCCCGCGTTCGTTCGGAAATCATCTCCCGCTCAAACTCGGCGAAAGACATCAGCATGTTGAGGGTGAGCCGCCCCATCGCATCGGCGGTGGAGAAGTTCTGCGTCACGGAGACGAAGGACGCGCCCGCCGTGTTGAGGCGCTCCATGACTTTCGCGAAGTCGAGGAGGCTGCGGGAGAGGCGGTCCACCTTGTACACCACCACCACGTCCACTCGGCCCGCGTCGACGTCCTGCATCAGCCGCTGGAAGGCGGGCCGCTCCATGTTGGCGCCGGTGAAACCGCCGTCGTCGTAGCACTCGTCCACCAACGCCCAGCCGGGCTGGCGCTGCACGTAGGCGACACAGGACTCGCGCTGGGCGTCCAGCGAGTTGAACTCCATCTCCAGCCCCGCCGCCGTGGACTTGCGCGTGTACACGGCGCAGCGCTTCGCGTCCGAGGGCGCTGGCTTGCTCTTCCTCATTCCCCCTCCGAATTCCCGGGCGTCGTCGGCCGCGTGGGCTCGGCGCTCGAGGCTGGCGGTTGCCCAGCGAAACGCTCCGCCGCAGCCACCAGTCGCTCCATGTTGTCGTTGAGGCGCTTCAACTCACGGACGAGCGCCGGCATCGTCCCCTCGTAGAAGCGCTGCCCCATGTGCGTCTGGAAGAAGGCAGGGCCGCTCATGGCGTCACCGCCTTCGGGCTGCCGTCCTTGAGGCCGAAGAAGGTGAAGCCATTCCAGGCCGTGCCCGTAATCAGCTTGGCCACGGAGGAGAGGCTGCGGTGAAGCTGGCCCTCGTATTCAATTCCGTCCTCGCGCACCGTCACCCTGTGCTGCGCGCCTTTGAAGACGCGCGCCAGCACCGTGCCCGGCGGCGGCAGGCGCGCGTCGCGCCCGTCCGCAGCGGCTGCGCGCCCGTCCGCAGCGGCTGGAGGAGGCGGCGCGGAGGGCTTCGTCTCCTCCACCTGCCGCATCCTCCAGCGCTCGGGCAGCCTGTCGCCCAATTCCGAGATGCGTGCGACGGCACGCGCGGAGAGGCTCCCTTCGGCCAGCTCCTGAATCCGGAAGGCCAGGCGCTTCTTCAGGTAGTCCCGGTTGCGGCTGCGCGTGGGCTCGCCGTACAGCTCCAGGTACTTCTTCGCCAAATCCGGCACTGACATGCTGGCCAGCGCGGCCAGTTGCTGTGGCACGTCCGCCAGCTCCTTGCGCGCGGCCCGCGCAATCCCCTTCTTCGCCATGGTGGTGTCTCCTTCGTCCGGGGCTGCACGCCCTCGGGCGAAAACCATGGACGCTCTGTCCCCAGAAGAAGACAAGTCGAGAGTCTGCGGCTCAGCCATGCGCGCTCTCCTCCGCGCTCCACGCGGGCGCCTGTCCTTGCCGCTGCGCATGTCGACGCAGCCACAACTCCCAGAGCGCCTCGGACAGCACGTCGACTGCATCCTCGCGGCGTTGCCGCACGGGGATTGGCCGCTCGGCCACCGCGACGTCATCCTCAACCTGCTTTGACATTCTCGGGTCCATCACCATGACAAGAGCCACCTGCAAGCATTTGGGGACATGCCCACGCGTCTCCACACCCCACGGCTGTCGGCCGTAGGGCACTCACCGCTCGGGCCAGCTATCCGCTGACGTCCTCCGCCGTGTAATCGCTGTTGCGAGCACGCCAGTCGTGGGAGTGCGGGAAGTCCTCTGCCGAGACGAGGCGCGTACGCGACAAGTCCATCACCACGGCGCGGCGGCGGTTCATCCGCCCGTCGAAGCAGATGCGCTCATTCAGGGCGACGACGTAGCCACCCTCGCGGAGATTCTCGTGCAGCAGGCGCCGCAGCGCCTTCGTGTCCACCACCTCGCCCTCGTAGTCGATGCGCTTGCAGTGGGCGCGGAAGGCGTCGTAGGCGCTCTCCAGGTGCAGGCAGAAGCGCTCGCCCTCGAAGACGTAATGCACCCGGTGCCGCAGATGCCCCTGAACGGCCATGACGCTCAGCATCTCGAGGAAGGTGTCGAGGGCGTTCTTCACCCCGGCTTCCGTCTCGAGGATGTCCGCCAGCACGGCGTCGACGGCTTCGCGGGCTCCGAGGTCCTTGGGGAGCTCGTAGCCGCACTCCTGGGCGAACTGCTCGAAGAGGTGCAGCCCCAGCAACATGGCCGTCACGTTGTCGACGACGCGGGGAGGCACATCTCGGCCCTCGAGCAAGGTGTCCGCCACGGCCCGGGCCACCTGGAAGTCCTTGTCGAAGTCACGCCCCAGGCAGAATTGAATGTAGCGAGGCGCGAAGAGGGCCAGGTTGACGGACTTCAGCTTGCGGAAGGCCGCGCGGCAGTCGCGCCGCTTCAACGTCGCCTTCTCCGGGTTGACGGTGAGAAGGCGCTCAAGGAGGGCGGCCTCCGTGGGGCGCGTCTCGCCTGCCACGCAGAGCGGCGCGTGCAGGCGGTAGCTCACCACCGACAAGTCTGAGCGGCCCCGCTCCTCCGTCTCCCCGCGGTAGAGGCGCCGCATGTAGCGGTGCAGCAGCTGAAGCCGGTGGAGCGGCATGTCGTAGGGCTTGTACTCGTCCGCTACCACCGGCACGGAGCGCGTGGCCGACAGCAGCTTCACGAAGGCGAATTCCGTCTCCGTCACGCTGTAGGCGTCGGAGGACGGCACGCCGAAGAGGGGCCAGAAGACGTCGGTGCACATGCTCGACTTGCCGCTGCCCTGCGTCCCATGGATGAAGAGGAGCGGGAAGGAGCCCACCTTCTCCATGAGGCGCGGCTTCATGGGTGTGACGAAGAACCACCCCAGTATGGGCAGCACCACCTGGGGCGTGTTGATTTTGAGCAGGCACTCGAAAACCGTGCTCGCCACGTCGTGGAAGGTGTCGTCGTCCGTGGCCTCGTACCGAACGCGCGATTCCAGCGAGGTGCCATTCGGCAGGTACGCCACGGGAGAGTCCGAGAGGAAGCCCCCCACCCCAATGGTGCACCCAGGCGCCACCCAGACGTGGTGCGCTCCCCGCTTGAAGTCCCCCAGCGTCGTGGTGCCTGGCAGCCGCGGCACCGGCCGGCGAGCCACCACGCGCAGCAGGCCCTGCACGTTGTTGTCGCTGCCCGTCCACTGCGTGTGGACGGACGGCAGGTGGTGCAGCAGCTCCTTGCGTGAGTGGAAGGCCCGGCGCGGCAGCCGCGCTCCGTCCACCTCGGCCCCCTTGTCTGTGCGGACATCCCCGAGGAACACCTCCCCCTCCTCGGTTTCCACAAGGGCCGTCGGCGTGAAGGTGAAGGAGGAAATCGCCTTCGCCTCTCCCCGCTGCGTCACCGCGTAGTAGCAGTACGCGTCCTCGTACACCTCGCCGTCGATGGTGTCATCGCCGCTACTGCCCTTCCCGCCTCCCTTGGAGTCCGCGCCCTCCGCGCCCTCGCCCGCCGCTGAAGTGCGCACCGCGCGGGCCATGGACAGCCGCAGCTTCTGCGTGGCCAGGCCCGTGCGCACCTCCAGCAGACCCAGGTACTTCTCCTGCGCGGACGGCGGACGGTGGGCAATCGCCTCGAGAATGGGCTTGAGGCGGTACTCCACGTCCTGGGCCGGCACCGTCGCGAGCGCCTCCACGGCTTTCTCGATGTCGAAGACGACGTCGTACAGCTCGCAGCGCACGTCCGGCTCGCGGTTGACGCGGCAGTAGCCCAAGCCCTGGAGGGAGTGGCAGGGCGGCGCCACGGCGCCATCCTCGCGGGCGGTGGCCACCACCTTCTCGTAGGCCTTGCGGATGTAGCCGACGCCGTCCCGTCCCTTCAGCTTCCCCAGGCCGCGCCTGTCGTACTCGAGGACGAGCTCCGTGACTTCGTCGAGGCCCAGCCCCTTGTGCGCGAAGAAGCGCACCATGTTGAAGATGGCGACGCTCCGGTCCTCCGCCCCCTGCTCCCACAGGCGCTGCACCGGGCCACACATCTCCACCGGGTGCGCCCAGTCGTACTCCCCCGTCGCCGTCCGGCGGGCCTTCACCGTCCCCTGCGGTGCCGAGGTGGACGGCGCCAGCGGCAGCGCCACCTGAGCTGGACGCGCAAGGCTCGCCACCGGCTGCTGCACCGGCGCTCTCAGCACGCGCTCCAGGAGGCCTGCGTCTTCGACGCGCTCGAAGCCAGCCAGCGCCTGAGCTGCGCGGTGAGGCCGCTCCGCCGTCCCCGCCCCCTTCCGGGCGACGGTGCCCACCACCTTGATGATGCGGGCCACGTCATGGATGGAGTCCACGCGCACGCGCTCGGAGCCGAAGCGGGCACGGAACTCGGCCTCGAAGGCCTTCAGTCCCGCCTGCACGCGCTCGTGGCTCTCGCCCTCCAGGGACTGCGGCGGCAGGGCGAACCAGAGCTGCGCCCCGTTGCCGCTCATCATAAGCCGTGGGCGGACAAGGCCCTGCGCTTCACACCAGGCCGCGGCGGCGTCCGCCACCTGGAGAGTCAGCGAGAGCTCGTCCTCGGTGCTGGCCGTGTCCTTGGGGCGCACGGGGTCCAGGTCCACCACCGTGGCCGTCACCACCTCGATGTCCTTGCTGCCCGCTCCAGTGCGCAACGGGCGCAGGACGTTGGGGGCCAGTTCGAGCAGGCGCCGGGGCCGCGGCTGAATGCCCACGTACACGTTGCCGTCAGCATTGGCCGCCGCGCAGGTCGCGACGAAGGCCTCCTCGTCGTCGAAGAAGCCCAGGCCGACAATGCCTCCGCCGCCCGGGCGGATGACACGGACTTCGCTCACGCCATGCGGCGCGTGCGCAAGCCACCGCCAGGTGGCGCGGATGGCGTTGGGGTTGGGGTTGGGAGCGCTCGGAGGGGTATCAATAGGTGTCGTCATCGAAGGTACTCACTCTCTGGTGGTTCAATGCACGTCGGCGCGGGCCGCCACTCCCAACACCGAGGCGTACTGCTGGCGACGCTCCGCGTGGTGGCGCCGGAGCAACGGCACCCTCGCGTCGACGAAGTCGATGAGGACGGAGCTCTTCTTCTCTTCGTGCGGACGCATCAGACGTCCGAGGCGCTGGACGGTGCGTCCACGCGCGCGGCCGGGGTACACGAGGAAGACGCGCGAGAGGCGCGGCAAGTCGAGTCCCTCGTCGGCCAGGCTCGTGGCCACCAGCACACGGACGCGTCCGGCGCGCGCCTGGTCCAGGAGGGCCTTGCGCGCCTCGCGCGGCACCTCACTCGTCAACGCGGCGGCCGACAGGCCGGTGGCCGAGAGCCGCTGCGCCAGCAGCTCGCAGTGGTCCACCCTTCCCGTGAGGACGAGGCACAGGTGGCCCGCCCAGGCCTCGCGAGCCACGGCACCGAGGACGAGGTCATTGCGCGCCTTGTCTTCCGCCAGCGCTTCCAGCATGGGCGCGTAGTCGGAGGCGCGGCCATAGGGGAAGTCGAAGGCCGTCTCCACGGCGCGCACCTCGGGCACCACCAGCACCCCGCGTGCGACGAGTTCCTCGTGTTTCACCATGGCCAAGGGGGCGCCCAGGTACAGCCGCAAGAGCGGCGTCAGCCCATCCTCCCGCTCGGGCGTCGCCGTCAGGCCCAGCCGGTAGCGCGCCGGGCAACGGTCCACGATTCGATGGAAGGCGCTGGCGGCGATGTGGTGGGCCTCATCGAGGACGAGCAGGCCGAAGCGGCCGAGGAAGGCGTCGAGCTTCGGCTCCTCCCACCGGGCCAGGGACTGGACGACGGCCACGGTGACGGGACGTACCTCCTCTTCCCCGGCGCCCACGAGGCCCGCCTCCAGGCCCAGGCGCTCGCGCACGTGCTCTCGCCACTGCTCGGCCAGGTCCAGTGTGTGGACGAGGATGAGCGTCTGCGTGCGGAGCCGTGCGATTGCGCCGACTGCGAGGACACTCTTCCCTGCCCCGCATGGGAGCACCGCCGTCCCCTGGGTGGCCTTCGCCAGCCGCTCCACGGCCTCGGCCTGGTAGTCGCGCAAGGACACCTCCGGAAGCTTCGCCAGGCGCTTGGGCGGCAGCACACGCGCGTCCTCGAAGGACAACGTCAGGCCCGCTTCCTCCGCGGCCCGGCGCAGCAGGTGAATGGCCCCGCGCGGCAACACCAGCTCGCGCGCCTCCTGGCGGAAGAAGTACAGCGTCTGGGGCTCCGCCCCCGGGCGCTTGCGCAGCCGCACCAGCTTCCAGTACGCGGGGTTGGGCAGGGAAAGTGCCCTGCAGAGGCCCTCCACCATCTTCGGCGGCACGTCACTCGCCGCGAGCCTCAGCCCGGCGTCCACGCGCACGCGCAGCGTCCGCTTGTCCGTACCCGCGTTGCGCGCAGGCGCAGGCGGCGCGGCCCCCACGCTGGCGTCCTGGGTGCGAGAGACAACACGTCCCCCGTCCCCGCGCATTTCGGAGAAGTCTTCCACCATTCGTTTGTTTCCTCAGTGAGGCGCGTCGGGGGCACGCAACAGGCCCCCTTCGCGCATGGCTACGGCAACAGGCTCAGCAGGGCGCGCTCACGGCCCGAAGGGGTCCACGCCCGCGACGCTCTCCGCGGAGTACTCGGCCACGAGGGAGTCCACGTAGGCGCGCGCCAGCTCCCCCTTCGAAGCCGGCAAGTCGCGGATGCGCTGCACGGCGAACTTCTGGAGGAACCTGTCCACCGCCTCGCGCGGCAGCGCCTTCAGCGCGGTGGCCATGGCCTGCGCGAGCTTCACGTCGACAGGCTCACTCGCCTTCGCACTGGCTGCGCTCGTGGGCGGTGTACCGCTCGCCGCAGCCGCGGCCTCGGCGGTGTGCAGCTTCTGGATGTCGTGCAGGCGCAACGCCTGGAAGGCCTGCTGCTCCTCCAGGGAGAGCTGGCACTCCGGGAGGATGGAGTACGTCGTCTTCGGGTCATTGGCGACGCCGTGACGCTTCACCTCGAAGGCCCACTTCTCCAACCCGTACTTCGCCCGGACTTCCATGAGCGTGTCGAAGAAGGCCGTGGGCCGCTCGAGCACCTTCACCTCACGACTGCTGTAGAGGGCCACGTTGTAGGTGACGCGCAACGAGGACTTGTGCCCCTGGGCCCTCAGCTTCTCGTCGAAGGCGACGCACCGGCCGCCGATGAAGCACACCTCTCGCGGGTACGGTTCCCCGAGGAAGACGACGACTGCGGTGTCCCCGTCGTTCGCGAGCTTCAGCCAGGCGCCGCCGGCCTGCTCGTGCTGCTTGGCCATCGCGGCCGTCTGTTCCCACATGTTGGTCATGGTGCTCATTCCTCCTTCTGGCAGTGCGTGGTGGGGGCGTGGCGCTCGCGCCGGTACACCGAGAACAACTCGGTGCCGTCCTCCGTGGAGCCCGCCGCCTCGATGTTGAAGTCCGCGTCGGTGTCCACCACGTGCTGAATCTCCCAGCGGCGGAAGAGGCCCGGCAGGCGGACGTAGTCATTGGCCTGGGCCCCGGCGCACTCGCAGCAGAGGCATGGGCTACGGCCCCCCGCTTCCGGCCCTGAGTCGCCCCGGCCCACCACCCGGAGGTGGTGCCCGTCGATGCGCGCGAAGAAGCGCACGTATGTTTCACCATGCTCAAAGTTGTTTCGCGTGGCTGTCTTCATTCAGTCCTTCCAGGTTGCAGGCAATACAGTGGCGTTGCTGTCCGCCGGGACGGACAGGGTGTCTCGAAGCAGGATTGGATTGGGGCGCGAGGCGGCCCCGTTACTCCCTCAAAGCCAGGCGGCACGCGGAGGGGACATACGATTCGCGCATTCCGTCAGCCGCCCCCTCCCGGTGCCCTCTCGGTTGTTTCAAAATCCACAAACTCTAAAAAGCACCCCCACCCGCCGATTTGGGACAAGAAATCTTTTTCGGGGATTTTATTCTTCATTTTCCGCAGGCGAACCAGGGCCCGCTGGACGCGCTTGCGCGCCGCTGCAGGTGCAAGCCCGAAGCTCGCGCCGGCCTCGGCGTAGTCCACCTCGCGCAGAAGGACGGACACCACCAGGTCGGTGTCCTCGCCCGTCAACGGGAGGAGCAGCGCGCGCAGCTCTTCCACCTCTGTGTTGAAGGAGCGGGCTCGAGGCACGGAGGGGACGGGCCACGGCCCCGAGGGAGCCCCGCCGTCTGCTTCCGCCAGTCTCCCAAGGCGCACGCGTTGGCGTTGCGCCTCGAACTCCTTGTGCCAGTCCTTGAGGACGTCGCGCTCCGTACCACGCACAAGTGTCGCGGCCACACGCTGGACGCCGGACAATTCGACGCGCGCCACGAGCCCCATGAAGGACGCGGCAATCGAGGACACCACCTCCACAGGTGCGCTCTCCATTCGCCTGAGACATCGGCGATACACGCTGTCCAACCCCGGCCAGAGGCCCAGCCACAACAACGCCACGAAGGCGTTAGCCGCGGCGCCCATCTGCACCAGCATGACGAGGCCCGCGAGTAAGCCATCCTTGATGTGAGACTCGCCTTCGCGCGCAGTGAGGAATGAAACGAGGTCCTCCGGCTGCTCGAAGCCGGAGAGCGCCTCCCAGTTGCGCCGCAAGACGCGATAGGCACGCTGCGCCTCGGCCGTCCGGAGGGCCATGCCAAGCTCTCGATTGAGCGCACTCCAGTTACGACTCACTGATACATGCCGCCCGGGCCCTGCGCTCGGCGCGCGGGGAAGTGCCGGGTGAGGGGAGACAAGGCCGAGCCCCGTTGAGGGAATGGCGCCAGCGCCTCCGAGGCCGCCCCGTTTCCGGCGGGCACCTCGTGGCGGCGGCGCGTCTGGCGAAGGAAGAGGCGGGCGCTCCACGCACCCAAGCCCTCACTACGGTGACGGGCAGGCCCCTTTCCGACTGGGGGCACGGCAATGGGCGAGCGGCGTGCCCAGGGAGGCCAGAACGAGGCTCCCACGGCGCAGGCCATGCCCACGCTGAACGGCGCACCAGCGCCTCGGCATCACCATCAGTGTCGAGCCAATCACAACAAACCAGCACATCGTGCCGAACCCGTAATTCACGCGGCTTCCCCTCACAGCCCAAGGACGACACCGCGCTGAACCGTGCCCGCGGGCAATACACACGACAGCGTGAAGCCTGGGCGTGACCACGGCGTGACGGCGCGAAGAGAAACGCGCACCCAGCCCTCCCACGCCGGCAACACCCCTCCGCGCTTCATGGTGATGCTTGTTTTTCATGTCTCGACCCCCTCCCAAACTCCCAATACCCAGACAGTCACGCATTCATCGTCGCTATCGCCACGCTTAAGTTTTCCATCGAGAACATCCGAAGTGGTTGAGGTGGCGTCGGGGACACGGTCGCGCGCGCCTCTGCGACTTTCATGCCCGCACACGTCGTCACTCGGACTTCGACGTCGCACGGAGACACGAGCCGCCCATCCATTCGGGCTTCGGCTTCGCGCAGCAAACTGCTCGTCCAGGCATTCGGACGCGCGCCACGTGAAATCCCCTTGTCTCGCTGTATCACCGCCCCACCTTCGGCTGGAGCTTCCGCCCAACCGCCCATCCGGCGCGTCTCAGAAATCCGGGAAGCGACGGCCCTGACAGGGCGCAGATGACACGGAAGGCGTCAGATGCGGCCCCAAGTGGCTCCCGCGCCTGTTCACGCGCGTGGAGGCCGTTTCCGGCCGTTCTGCGGGCATTCACAGGCCATGGCGTGGACGCATCCGCTCACGCCGCATGCCCGCTCGCGCGCGCCTTCACATTCAGCCGCACACGGTTTTACTTCACGAGTGGGTGTGGACAGCGTGGACAGCTGTGGACAGCACTCTGTCCACACTTAACTCCATGACTTCCTTAACGAAAACCTCACTGTGGACAGTGTGGACAGCTTTTATAGGGAGAGACACGTATGCGTGCGCGCGCACTTGTACATGGAGCCTTCGCGTGCGCGCGCACATGACGTAGGGGTACTCTTCAAAAGCTGTCCACACTGTCCACAGCGACCTATCTTCGCGCAATCACTCGCGAAACCTGTGGACAGAGACATGTCCACGGGCCGTCCACGCGCTGTCCACAGGGCGAAAGATAGTCCAGGACGTTGAGGTGGCCGCCCTCGCATTCACAAACAGATGCACTGACTTTCACTTCATGAGTGGGTGTGGACAGCGTGGACAGCTGTGGACAGCACTCTGTCCACACTTAACTCCATGACTTCCTTAACGAAAACCTCACTGTGGACAGTGTGGACAGCTTTTATAGGGAGAGACACGTATGCGTGCGCGCGCACTTGTACATGGAGCCTTCGCGTGCGCGCGCACATGACGTAGGGGTACTCTTCAAAAGCTGTCCACACTGTCCACAGCGACCTATCTTCGCGCAATCGCTCGCGAAACCTGTGGACAGAGACATGTCCACGGGCCGTCCATGAGCTGTCCACAGGCGAGGGATGTCCCCGACTCTTCGCCGGATGCCTTTGTGCTTCTTTCCCTCGGCGCTTCGCTCGCCTGGGGAAATCCAAAATAAAATCGGGCGAAATGATTTCTTGTCCCAAATCGAAGGGATGGGGTGAGTTTAGGATGTATCGGCAAACACGCGCCGCCGACATCCGCGCATGGCCCTTACACACCTCCTCCAGCCCACTCCCGCCCCACAGCGTCCGCCTGGCGTGACGTGCGAAGCCTATGTCCGCGGCGAGGGCAACCACTGCCTGCACTACCGGCATGGCGGTGGCTGCGCTCTGCCCGGCGTGGGTACTTGCACCGAGTGGCTGAAGGTCAATCGGCAGTCCCGGCCTCCTCGTGACGTGGCCGCGCCGCCTGTCCCCGTGCCTCCGAAGAAGTCCGCTCCAGCCGCTGTGGATCTCTTCGGGCATCCGCTGACCGAGGCTGGCTCGAAGAAGCCCGCCCCGGCCTCCGCCTCCAAGCCCTCGCCGCCAGTTGCGTCCCTCGATGTGAAGGTGCCGGACTCGGAAGCCCCGCTCTCCGCCCTGCGCGGTCTCACCGACGAGGACATCGCCAGCTTCAAGGCGCTCGGTGCCGAGGTGTGCTTCGCCTCGGAAACCTACGGCGAAGTGTGGCTCGTCCCTGCCTACACCGGCCAGGCCCGAAAGGAGCTCACCCCGGAGCACGCCGCCACCCTGGTGCGCGTCCTGTCTGCCTTCCCGGGCTCACGCGTCATGTCCTTCGAAAAGCGGCCGGCCTCCGCAGAGGTGTCGCCATGAGCGTGGCCCACGCCTGTGAAACACACGCAGGGAGCCATGCTGACTGTCCCCTTCGACTTGATGTGTCTCTCGAAAAGAGCGTGATGACTGTCTCACGACACGCCACTGCACCGGCCCGGAGGCCCACGTCATGAGCGACCTGCGAAACGAGCATTTGTCATACAGCCGGCTGAGCCGCTTCGAGGCCTGCCCACTGTCCTACCGGCTCCACTACCTCGACAAGCACACGGCCCAGCCCGGTGTGCCCTTGAGCTTCGGGAAGGCGCTGCATGCCGTCCTCGAGCGGCTCCTTCAGGAAGTCATCGACACCGAGTACGCGGGTCCTCTCTCCGACGAGCGTGCCCTCCAGCTCTACAGTAAAGCGTGGACTGCCGAGGGCCTCTCCGGCCTGGATCTCTTCCACCAGGGCCTCGGCATCCTCCAGGACTTCGTGCGCCAGCAGGGGCGCGTGGACGCCCGCGACATCCTCGCCGTCGAGAAGGAGTTCCGCCTGCCGGTGGGGCCCTTCACCGTCCTGGGCTTCATCGACCGCGTCGACTGGGTGGACGACGAGACGGTCCACGTCATCGATTACAAGTCCAACCACCAGCTCTTCACCCGCGAGGAGCTGGACTCCAGCCTCCAGCTCAGCCTCTACGCCCTCGCCGCACGCCGCCTCTGGCCCTGGGCCAAGAAGGTGCGACTGTCCATGTGGATGCTCCGCCATGGCATCCGGCAGGAGACGACGCGTACCGAGGAGCAGTTGGACGCCGCCCTCGCCTACGTCGAGACGCTGGGCCAGCAGATGGAGACGGCGGAGTCCTTCCCCGCTCGCCTCAACCCCAACTGCGTCCACTGCGACCACCGGCGAAGCTGCCCCGCCTACGCCCAGGCGCTGGAGGGCCAGCGTGACGTCGTCTGCGAGGACACCTCCGACCTGGAGGCCGTCGCCCGCGAGCGCGAGGAGGTGGCCTGCCTCGCGAGGATTCTCGATGCGCGCAAAGCGGAGCTGGAGGGCGTCCTCCGGGCCCACCTCTCCAAGAAGGAGGAACTCGTCCTCGCCGGCATGCGCTACCGCATGTTCAACACCATCAGCCTCAACTACCCGCTGGAGCCCACCCTCTCGAGGTTGGCCTCGGCCATGTGCCTGCCCAGATACGAGTTGGTGGAGCGCCTCACCACCATCGACAAGAAGGCCCTCAACGCGCTGCTGAAGGACGCGGTCAAGCGCCTGGGCACCGCCCGCGTCGCGCTGCTGAAGGCCGAGCTGGACTCCCTCGCCACCAAACACCACTCGCCCAGGTTCTGGGCCAAAGAGGTCGCATAGTGCTGCTCGCTCAATCTGATTCCGACACCACTCCTGTCTCTGCGCTCCGCCAGCCGCTCTTCCCCAGCCTCCCGCCGCACTTGCGGACGCTCTGCTTCATCGACCTGGAGACGACGGGGTTGGACTCCTCCCGGCACGAAGTGCTGGAGGTGGCCGTGCTCCGCGTCGACGCCCGCAGCCTCAAGGTGCTGGCGGAGTACGAGGCCCGCGTGCAGCCCACCCGGCTGGCTGACGCCGACCCCGCAGCCCTGGCCGTGTGCGGCTACTCCGACGAGGAGTGGCGGGACGCCCTGCCCCTGCGGGAAGTCTTGGCCACCGTGACGCCGCTGCTGACGGGCACCCTCGTGGCCGCCCACAACACCAACTTCGACTGGGGCTTCCTCACCGAGGGGTACCGCCGCACCAAGCAGGCCCTGCCCTCCGTCGACTACCACCGCCTCGACACCGCCAGCCTCGCGTGGCCGCTGCTCGCCACGGGCGAGGTGGAGTCCCTCTCCCTCAACGCCCTGGCCAAGCGCTTCGGCCTCCACCGGCCCACGCCTCACCGCGCCATGGCGGACGCTCGCTGCGCGCTGGAGGTGGCCCGCTGCCTCGCGGTGCGCATGGCCCGGGGCGGGCACATGGAGCGGCTGCTGGAGGAGTCAGGAGGTGTCTCGTGAGCGGCGCGTCCTCCCGTCGCAAGGGCGCGGATTTCGAGCGCGCCCTCGTCCACCGCTTCCGCGAGGCCATGCCGGAGGC
The DNA here is from genome assembly GCF_006547365.1 of Myxococcus sp. AB056. Taxonomy (NCBI): domain Bacteria; kingdom Pseudomonadati; phylum Myxococcota; class Myxococcia; order Myxococcales; family Myxococcaceae; genus Myxococcus; species Myxococcus sp. AB056. Next base: position 23,995 of record NZ_VHLB01000109.1, read on the forward strand.
GCTCATCCGTCGCGGCCTCCAGTACCGCACCGGCCAGGAGGTGTCCGACGTCGAGGTGCCGTGTTTTTGGCTGGAAGCAAAGGCCCACCAGCGCACCAACGTCCGCGAGGCCATGCGCCAGGCGGTGGAGACGTGCCCACCGGGCCGCTGGCCACTCGCCGTGTGCAAGGACGACGGGCAGCAGCCCCTCGTCACCATGCAGTTGGATGACTTCCTCGAGCTGGTACGCGAGTGGTGGGAGGCCCGTCCTCGGTGAGTGACTTCTTCGGCCACCTCCTCGTCCTGCTGCGTGCGGAGGCACTCGCCCCTCGGCACCATGCCGTCTTCGCGGCTGCGCGCACGCGGCGGCCCGCCTTCGCACGCCACGCCACGCTCGAATCGGTGCTGGCCGCCATGGCTGACGCGCGCGAGGAGACGTACCCGGAGCGGGAAGCCCTCACCCGGGCCCTGGTGGCTGAAATGCAGGCCTCCCCCAGCCCCGCGTGGACGGCTGCCCTCGCCTCCTCCTACGCCCCCATGTTGTGCCGCCTGCGCCAACGCCTCCGCAGCAACGGCGTGCCCAAGGAGGACCTGGACCAGCTCGTCCTCGCCACCTTCCTCTCCGTCGCGCGCAACTTCCCCCTCCCCCGCTGGCGGGATTGGACGGCAGTCCGACTACGCCAGCAGACGGCGCGCGAGGTGTTCCGCTACCTGCGCAAGGAGCGCGCGGAGCAGCACGACAAGTACACGCCCCAGCAGCTCGCGGCGTGGCTGCCCGATACCCGCCCTGTCACGCCGATGGAGAGCATCAGGCGGACCAGCGTCCGCCGCAGCTTCGTGCGCAGGGACGCGGTGCTGGTCCAAATGGCGAAGGCCAGCCTGCCGCACAGCGACGTCGAGGTCCTCATGGCTACTGTCGTCCGGAGGGAGAAGCTGCGCACCTACGTCAGCCGCCTCGTCGAAGGTGACGCCGCCGAGACCGAGAGGACGTACCAGCGCCTGAAGCGCCAGCGCACGCGGCTGATGCAGCGCCTGCGCACCCAGGCGGTGGACGTCGCAGCGCAGCCCTCCAGTGGCTGCTGAGGGAAGGCATGGCCCAGAAGAAGCCCCCAAAGAAGCTGGGGCGCCCCACCAAGGCCGAAGGCCCCCGGTTTCCTCCCGACACAGTGGACCGGCTCCTCGTCGAGGGCGAGGAGGTGCCCACCACGCAAGGCCGTGTGAAGAGGCGCTTTCCCTCCTTCCGCGAGCTGGCCCAGCGCTTCGGCGTCGCCCACAGCGCCATTGCCCGGTACGCCGAGCACCACGACTGTCTCGGCCGCCGCAAGCGCCTCCTCGCGGAAACGTCACGCGCGATGCTGGTGCGTGCCGAAGCGCATCCTCCGCTGCTGCCCGCGCAACTCGCGCCGCCCGCGCCTGCCGAAGCGCTACCTCCTCCCGCGCAACTCGCGCCGCCCGCGCCTGCCGAAGCGCTCCTTCCCCCGCCGCCGTCCTCGCCTCCCGAAGCGCTACCTCCCGCACCGCCTACTGCGCAGCGCAAGTTGGGACGCCCCCTCAAGTCCGAGGAGCCCGCCCTCCCTCGCCAGGAGCTCGACAAGGCCCTCGTCTTCGGCGACGTGAAGGCGCTCCCCGACGGCTCCACCATGACGTCCTACGCCTCGTACCGCGAGCTGGCCGAGCGCTTTGGCGTCGCCACCTCCCTCATCGCCAACTACTCCAGGGAGCACAACTGCCTGCGCCGCCGCGAGGAGGCCAAGACTCGCATCGCCACCAAGGCGGACCAGAAGCTGATTGAGCTGCGCGCCAACGCCATCGCCGTCTCCAAGGACGACGCCCTGAAGATGATTGACGGCTACCTCCTCGGCTTCGAGGAGGCCCTCGCCGAGGGCCGCGTGCGCGTCGACAACCCCACCGACTTCAACACCATGGTGCGCCTGAAGGAGTTCGTCCAAGGCGGCGCCGACTCCCGCCAGGAGCTGCACGCCAGCTTCTCGCTGGAGGGCCTCCAGGCCCGGCACGCCCAGGCCCTGCGCGCTGCGCGCGAGACGACGCCCGCCGTGCGCGGCGAGGTGGACGCGGAGGTGGTGAGCAGCGACGACGAGGACCTCGACACGGCCTCGCCGGGAAACACCAAGGACGACACCCTCATCAAGCCACCCACGGACGTCGCGTCCCCCGCCGACTCCGTCTGAGTGCGCCCTCCGGTAAGTGAACGGAGCTTTTCCGCGATCAATTTCGCCGTTCACTTTCACGCCGCCAGGCCGCGCCTGGTCACTTTCCCCCGGGAGCTCCACCTGGCGCGCAGAAGCACACGTCTGGCGCCACAGCCTTCGTAGTTTCGCGAGGTTAGGGCGGACAGCCACCAGGTCCATGAGCGCCGCGGTACGAGTTCGGGCCTGAACTCGCGCCCGGAAGCACACTCCGTCCAGCGGGCCGGACGCCAGCGCGCCGTTCACTTCCCCGGCCCGCCCGCCCCTTCCTTCGCTGCGGCCCCGCTGACCGCCACCTGGCCTCAAGGCGCGCGCCCCCGGTTCAGCCCCGCGCACCGCGCCTGGCGC